>JBOGLY010000281.1:0-5110 GCA_050746425.1 Acidobacteriaceae bacterium | reverse complement strand
GCCACGTTCAGCGTAAGGATGGCGTCCGTATCAAGAGTAATGTTCTTTCGCTTGTAATTCGCGAAGCCCGGCGCCAGCACGGTCAAATCGTATCTTCCAACCGGCAGCGCTGGCAGCGCATAGCGTCCGCTGCTCCCTGTGCGCGCCCTGTAAGCCAGTCCAGTATCGATTTCAGAAATCAATATTGTCGCGTTCTGGACCGCGTTTCCCGCCGGGTCTTTTACCGTCCCGGCAATCCGGCCGGCAACACCCGCAAAAGCCATCACGGTGGATAAGATTGTCCCCACCGCAAACACTGTGCCGCCAACACTGGCGAGCCTCCCCATTATTCCGTGCATCCGTCGTTCTGCCCCCTGCTCGGAAATTCTCCCGTGGGCATAGCAATGCAGTCGCCCAGGGCTGGCGGTTCGCCGGCTGAATCCAATTGAATCCTGTGGGAAACAGACCTATAGTGGAGGGAGGTCTATGGCCCTTTCAGGGTCGTAGGTTCCAGGTCCTCGCGGGCTCCGCCAAGAGTTTTCCGCGAGGATCTCGTCAAATTAAGACTTAATCGGTCTTACTTAATCTACGACAAATTTGGTCGCATATGCAACTGGCATAATTGCAGATCGATAGGCCATCGTAGGGACTTTCGTCGCCCGGCCACGTCAATAGTATGTCGAACCGGCAAGTTGACCGCGGGATCGCCAACCGGAGTATTGCAGTTCCGATCCGGCATCGCCTCCGATATTTTGCAGGTGACAAAATACGGCCAAGTCGCGATGGAATGACCGCCGTCCAGCGCGCTGCGACTCACGCTCTAGGGCAACCGCGAAACTTCATCGAGGTTCCTACTTCGCAAGGGAGAATATTTAATGGCAGGCCGCACGCTTCTGATTGCAGCTCTCATCGTGGGGCTCGTTCCAACGGCTTTCGCGCAACTTTCGAACCGAGATAAGACATTTGTGATGAATGCGGCCCAGGCCATCAACTATCAGATCAGAGCGGCGCTGCTCGTCGATAAATACAGCAGCAACCAGGTCTATCGGGACTACGCTATCAGGGTCGCCAACGAACAAACCGAGGAAAGTGGCGAGCTACAATTCATGGTCGCGGATGAAGACACTTCGGTGCGTTTGCCCAGCGGAGTATCGCCCACCGGCCAGCGGCAATTGGACGCATTGAAAAATGCCCGAAACGTCGATACCACGTATCGAAATCAGACCATCGCTTCCCTGGGCGCAATGTTGAGCTTGTATCAAACCTACGCCGGTCAATTTGACGCCAATCCTCAATTGAAAAAAATGGCGCAGGAAATGCTTCCGATTATTCAAAAGGAATTGGACGACGCCACGAATCTGTTGACGACCGCGCAGTATGTAAAACCGTGAGCGGCGCAAAATCGCCTGTTCCGTCCGAAACCATTTGGATTAGGGTGCCCCATTCTAGCCGCGTACTTTGCCGGCTAGAGTGGGATTGGCGAATCCGCTCCAATCGGGCCCGGTCAATAGCATGACGCCCAAAATGAAATGCTCTATCGCTCGCCCCATTTCAACTTGGCGCGCAGCACATCGAAGAAACTGTTTCCACTCCTGCGAATTAGGCGAATCGTGTAGCGAGACCGGCAGCAGCGCAGTTCGTCCCCCAGCTTCAATTCGACTGCTTCCTGTCCATCGACCGTAAGGAAAATCTGCTCCGGAATTCCTTCAACGCTCAGTGTAAGCTTCGCGTCGCCGCGCACCACCAGCGGACGCACCGTCAAATGGTGCGGACATACCGCGGTCACAATCATGCCATCGATGTCGGGCGCAAGAATCGGGCCGTTCGCGGCCAGGTTGTATGCTGTGGATCCTGTTGGCGTCGCCACGATTACGCCATCCGCGCTGAACCGCGCCACGGTTTGATCGCCCGCCTTGACCAGTATGCTCACCATCCGGGCAATGGTCCCTTTGCTGATGACCACATCGTTGAGCGCTTCAAATTCGTGATGGACCAGGCCTGAACGGTACACCTCGGCATGAAGCATCGCTCGTTCATCGATGGCGCAGCCATGGTCGCGCCAGGAATTTAACGTGACGAACAATTCCTCCACCGGCACTTCCGCAAGAAAACCCAACGAACCGAGATTGACGCTGAGAATCGGAATCTGCGTGCGCGCAAACACTCTGGCTGCGGCGAGCAACGTACCATCGCCGCCGAGAACAATCACCAGCTCCGGTTGCATCTCATGCATCAAGTGGCGCGGCACTGCTTCGCCGGAACCAAGATAACCGGCGCTCAGAGGATCAAGTATCGGTTCATATCCGTACCGTTTCAGCCACAATAAAAGCTCCGGCAGAATAGTTGTCAGCTCCGGCTTTTGCGGCTTGCAAAGAATTGCGATCGATGGCATGTGTTCTCCCTCAAAACCGAGCGTATATCAAAAACTCGCGATTTCCATCCCCGCCCAAAATCGGTGACTCCATCACTCGGGTTTCTATCGCGCGATTGGCTTCCAGCGCTTCTTTCACCCTGACGATTGCGCGTCTATGACCAGCGACGCTGCGCACGACGCCTCCTTTTCCCACAAACTCCTTCCCTGCCTCAAACTGCGGCTTGACCAGGATGACCGCCTCACGTTTGAAACCGTTCGGATTTTCTCCATCGGCGGGGTGCGCTGCCGCAATCACTGCGGGAAGCACCAGCGAGGCGGCAATAAACGATACATCCATCGCAAAAAAGGCAATTCCCCCAGGAAGCGTTCCCGGCTTCAGATGACGTGCATTGGTCTTTTCCAGCAGCGTCATACGCGGGTCGCTGCGAAGTTTCTCCGCCAGTTGGCCATAACCGCTGTCAATGCCGACAACGCTGGCCGCTCCCCGCTGCAACAAACAATCGCTGAAGCCTCCGGTTGAAACGCCAACGTCCAAACAGTTGCGCCCTGAAATATCGATCTTCCACGCGTCGAGCGCCGCGGCCAGCTTTACTCCGCCCCGGCTCACATAGGGAATATCTTCTTCGAGCGTCTGAATTGTATTTTCGGAGTCGACGAGAAGGGATGGCCTGGTGGCAATCGCGCCATCCACCATGATTTGTCCCGCGAAGATACGCTGTTGTGCGCGGGTCCGTGTTGCCGCAAGACCCTGACCGACTAGCAGCTTGTCCAAGCGAACCTTCATGCCCGCACCGTTGCAGCGGCCGTTTACGGTACCCTCTGCTTGCATGTCGCGGAATCAGGAACCTGTCAGGTAGACCTCAATGCCATTTCCCGTCAATGGCAGAGATGTGTCGATCGTATCGTCCACAGTCTGAATAATGGTCAACATATTTGTGTCCGGGGAGACAACGTAAACCTTGCCCGTCGGCGTGCCCGTGGTCGCCGCTATCGAGATCGGATGGACGATGCACATCACATTTGGATTGCTCGCCGAACATGGCTCCTGCGGCAACGCAATGGTTTTTGTTACGGTATTGCTGACCAGGCTGACAACGCTTACCGTTCCATCTCCGCGATTGGCGACATACGCTCGCGTTCCATCCTGCAGAATCGAAACCGACGATGGATCGCTGCCCACCGGTATCGTCGCGATGATCTTGCCGAAATTCGGGCTATCGTTGCCGTATACGTCCTCGCTGATGTTGATCAGCGTTAGCGTATCGGAACCTGAATTCACCACCGCCAGGATCGATCCGGTGTTGTAAATCGCCGCCCATACCGGTCGTTGTCCTACCGGAATTTGACCTGCCGGGACCCCCGATTGTCCGTTGGCGAGGTTGGGATTTTTATCGATCTGGTTCTGCTCGCTGTCGATCACCGAAACCGTGCCGCTGCCCTCGTTCAGGATAAAAACCCGCCGATTGTCGGAGGTCATCAGACCGTATATAGGGCACAGGCCCAGCGCCAGTCTGGACGACGGCGTGTTCGTCGAGGTTTCAATGCCGGTCGCCACGCCAGGAGAATTCGAAGCCGGACAACTGCCAGCCGGAGGCGTCTGACCGTCTGCATAGCTGATCGCATAAATCCTCTGCGCGCCCGCGTTTCCTGCCAGATTCACGGGAAGCTGCGGCGCGGTCGGATTGGCTGGATCAGTAAGCGGAATTTCCAGGAAGCCAGCTGGCGACAATGCGCCGTTCAGCGTTCGCATCACCTCAATCGAGCTTCGACCTGTCTGCGCCACGTAAGTGTAATTCGTTGCCGTCAACATCGTGCCTGGGTCAGCGTTCGCAAGCAACGTGCTTGAGTAAACCTTGTTACTCTCAACCGTTGTGGAAATGCTGAAGTTCGTGACCGTCCCATCCGCGTTCGTGTTGTAAACGATTCCGCCGCTTCCATTGCTGTTCGGCGCCAATGTCACCCAACGCGGTCCGACTCCGAGATTCAACCGGATCATCAGCGAATCTCCCGCAAAATCCACCAGGGACGCGAACCCGGGCGCGGTGCTGGCGGCACAAACCTGGTCGATGGTATATGCGGTGACGTTGGTGTTATTCGCGCAAGTGGTCACAATTGCGTATTTGGTCGGCTGAGACGAGGGCTGGACGGGAGGCACGCTTGTCACCACAGGACGGTAGATATTTCCGCAGCCCATCATCGAGACGAATACCAGACTCGATACAACTAGTTCCCAGGGCCTTCTTCGCCCAAAAACTGACACCACTCGTGAATACCCCATAGTTTCCAGCAATCGACTGAAGCTGTCACTGATTGTAAATCAGCGCAGATGTTTTCGCGGTCCCAACTCCAGCTTTCCTGCGGGCCACGGAATTCCTGCTCTGCCTGCGAGCCCGAAGCAATCCAACGCCATAGGTATCAGTGCAGGTGCAGGCGCCACAGGGTGTAGCTGGCCATCTCATGCACGTAACGTTCCGCGATCTCGAACTGGCTGACGGATTTGCCTGCTTCTCGCGGCGAAAGCAGGACATGCAGGCCGTAGGCTTTGCACAGCTGCTGAATGCGAAACATGTGCGTTCCATCGCTGACGACCAGAATGGTTCGGAGATGATTCTCCCGGGCAATCGCTGCCAGTCGCTCAACAGACTCTTCGGTGTCGCTGCTGGCGGTCTCCGCGATGATCCTGCGGTCCGGCACACCATGAGTCAGAAAAAAGTCCCGGCCGACGGCCCCCTCGCTGAATTGTGGATCGTATTGTGG
>JBOGLY010000280.1:0-5116 GCA_050746425.1 Acidobacteriaceae bacterium | reverse complement strand
CCAGATGGACGATCGGAGTGTTTCCCACCAATTCCATGGTGTCCGCGGCGACGTGCCGAAACATCTCCGCATCGGCGCGCGCGTTCAGATTTGTCGCACTCATCGCTTTCCCTTCAAACTTGTTCAGTTTATCAGGGCACGACCACGGAAAATTTTGGACGCATCAACTAGGAGAATGAACAGCAGGCTTACTTCAAGCGGGAGTCGGCTTGTTGCGACAATGCGGAAAGCGCGGCTTGCGCCTGCTCGTCGAGGCTTTCGTTCACGCGATCGAGATCGGGAATCAGATAGCTGAGATTCACTGCGAGCAGATTTTCCTGCACGACCTGGGCGATGACGCGCCGCAGCAGGCAGAATTCCGCCAGCATCATTCCTGGCGTGAAACCTTCCAAATTGGCGAAGATCGCGCTGCTGGATAGTTCGGTATCGGAACAGTCGCGGTGCTCGGTGGGTTGTTCCCCGGAGTAGGTCTGGGCGGCACGAATTACCTCCCCCATGATCCGATGAATATATTGGCGACGCTCTTCTTTGTCAGAACGCAGTTGCGACAGAGCACGGTCTTTTTCCCTGGCCGACAGCCAAAGCTCCTGAATGGAATCCAGATTTTCCTGCAGGATCATAGCGACACGTTTAAGTGGCGGCAGCGGCCGCTGTTTCGGCGGGGCTGCCAGTTTGCTTTCAATCGCGCTTACCAACGCGGGGATGTTGGCTGGCTTCACGATGTAATCGTCGACTTGCTGGCGGATAGCTTCCAGTGCGGTTTCAAAAGCCGGGTAGCCGGTGAGGATCATGGTGACGGCTTCCGGCTGTGTTCTGCGCATGGCGCTGACAACGGTCAGGCCGTCTCCGGGATTCCCTATGTTCAGGTCCGACAATAATATGTCGAACTTTTCCGACGTGATCTTCTGCAATGCTTCGGCCACGGTCGCCGCGATGGTGACGTCAAAGCCGTGCTTGGCGAGTATGGCCGCCAGCGAGATGCGGATGGAGTCTTCGTCGTCTACGAACAGCAGGCGTCGTTGCATAGCGAATGTAATATACCTCTTGCGCGCGAGAACGGTCTTCCGTTCCACCCAAGCGACGCGTTCAGCCCGTTACCGCTCGCTCAGGCCGGGCTTGAATTATGCCGCCCGAAAATGCCCTTCTTTTTAGGATATGAATATTATCCACCTAAAATAATGGATGCGTGCGGCTGCCTCCGGGAAGGCCGTGGACAGTTTCGCGAGTCAGGATTTCTCGAGTCTTACTTGACTGCGACGAATACGGAAGCACTAAAGATGGTGCAACATGTGCGGTTGCATTTCATCATGGCTATAGAGCGCCGGCGCCATGCTGAGCGAAGTGAAGAGTTTCAACCTCGGCCCTTCGTCGCCACAAACACGCAGATCCTTCAGGATGACGTCTGCACTTCTACTCCGACAGAAGAAGTGCCTCTAAATGTCAGCGGCGCGTGGCGCCGACGCTTGCGATGAGCGGTCGCGGACTGCGCGGCCCAGGGCGATCAGAAGCAGGACTGCGATCACATCGAGCACGCTCTTGCCGACCAGGTCGATGCGCAGCCACGATCCGCTGCCGGAGAAACCGCCAATCATAGGAACCAGCATTGCGCCGAACGTCAACGCATATCGATGAGCGTCGCTCCAGCCCGTGCCGGAAGACCAATGGCGGATGAGAAAGAAAATCATGGCGAACCAGGCGATCCCTATAACCATGGGAACCCAGAGCGGGAGAGCGTGGAGCTTTGCATTGGGCGAAAAGACCGGGGTGAGGAGACCGTACCAGGGCAAGCCAAGGACGACGGCAAGAAGACCGAGCAACCACGGTGGCGGCGGAGATGTTCGCGAAACGCGCGGCTGGCGCGGTCGACGAGTTAGAGCGAATGCAACCAGGGCGACAATGGCGAGAGCGCCGATCAGCAGCGTGAACCAGGGTGGCCGATAGAATGGCGCGTGGAAAATCATGGGCCGGACGCGTTTGATCCATGCATACCAGGCAATGAACGAGCCGAGGATGAAAAACAGAGCAGCGATGATCAGGC
The DNA here is from genome assembly GCA_050746425.1 of Acidobacteriaceae bacterium. Taxonomy (GTDB): domain Bacteria; phylum Acidobacteriota; class Terriglobia; order Terriglobales; family Acidobacteriaceae; genus JAKAAZ01. The sequence continues at coordinate 3,078 of JBOGLY010000280.1, read as the reverse complement.
CGCGCAGACGAAGCCATGGATCTTCACGACGTTTGTGGAATATGAATTCTGTGAGAGAGACAGGCACGAGCACGACCCAGACGCTTTCATAGCCGAGCATGAAAAGGAAATAGAGCCAGTTCACTCCCAGGGCGCGACCATATGTGTGGATTGAATGCAGCCACGGCAAAGGCGCGAGCGAAGTTTGCTGGATCAGGAACTCCTCGGCGATTGAAAGAGCGAGGCCCATCAACAGCAGGCTGGGCCATCCAAGTTTGCGACGCCGCGCCATTTCACGGATGATCAATGCGCCGCATCCCCAGGTCATGATCTCCGGCACCAGCGCGAAGATGGTGCTGATGCGGGTCGCGCCGCTGAGCAGTTCGGCAACGATGGGCGCGAGCAGGAGCAGCGTCCAGGCGGGCGCGACACCCCTTTTTGGCAAGGTTCGTATGTCTGTTTGCATTTGGATGAAGTTCCTTTCCGGTTTTTGTGGTCGCATAATTACTTTAGCACACTAAAATATATTCCAAGATAAACTAGTTTCATGACCAGGCGAAACCGCAGGGAAATTTTTGACCGGGTGAATTTGGCAGGACGCGAGTTGGGCACAAGTAGCGTGATGTTCCATTCCGCGATGGCGGAGAAATTCGGCCTGACCGTGACCGACTGGCGCGCGTGGGACATTGTGCTGCGGCATGGACCGTTCACGGCGGGCGAATTTGCGCGATGGACGGGGCTGACTCCCGGAGCGGTCACCGGGCTGATCGACCGTCTTGTCGCGGCGGGCGCGGTGGAGCGCGTCAGGGACGGGAAGGATCGGCGAAAGGTGCTGGTGCGCGCAGTCGCGCAATTCCCGGATCGACAGGCGGCAAATTCGCTGTTTGGGCCCATGCTGCAGGCGACAGAGAAACTGTACGCGAGTTATTCGGACGGTGAGCTAAAGACCGTTGCGGACTTTATGACTCGGATGTCGGCGCTGCTCCGTGAACAGACAGCTGCGTTGCAGCAACGGCGGCGATCATAGCGATAATCTTCCCTGCTCAAGCCAAAAGATGGCTTGAATGGGAGACCGAGCTTTTTTCGGAAGGCGCGCGAGACGCATCAGGGGAGTAGCCGGGAGTGGGCCTGGTGGTATTCCCGGTGGATCAGCTCGGAACCGTATTTGCGCTCGAGGCGGCGGATGGCGAAGTGACCTTCCGCCAGGCGCTGGAAATGGTTGGTGAAGAGCACGTTCAATGTAAGTCCGCCGAGCGCGCCGGCAATCGGCACAAGCTCCGCGGCCGCCTTGTCGCTGACCTCCAGGCCAAATCGCGACGCGATTTTGCTCAGAAAAGAGACCAACGCGGGAGCGCCTTCGGTGGTCAGCCCTTTTTGCGCAATGTAGGCTGCGGCTTCGCGCGTAGCCTGCGCCAGCGCTGTGCGCGTGGCATAGTATGCGCTTTCCAAAGCCGCGCTTCGCACGCCTTCCGGGCCGAGGGCGAACACCTCAAGACAAGCGAGAGCGCTTTCCGGATTGGAAAGGTCTTCGCCGTAACTGCGCGCGATTTCAACGATGGAGTGGAGCATCACAGTAGTTGTGATGGGGAGCTCAAGAATCAGACCGGGCAGTCCGAAGAAACCGCCGATCGCGCCCGTTACGGCGGCTGCGGCGGTGTGCGCGCGCTTGTCGCGCAGGGCAGCGGAGTTTGATCTGCCAATATTGACCGCAACTCTTAAGCATTGCTGAAGCGCCCTGTCGACCGCGGCCCCGATTGGAAGGCGGGCGGCTTGTGGAAGAGTGCGCAGAATTGCCTCAATGGGCATGCCGGTCTTTGAGGCAATCGTCATCCCCAGGCTCTGGGTTTCCAGGTTTCTGGCGGCGGCCTGGAGGTCCGCGTAATCCGAGGGGGAGAGATCGGTCATGGGTGGGGTCCTGGAGGAGGCGAGTTTTCCGCAAGCAGGTGCGAACCGGAAAAATTGCGCTTCCATATTCTTAAGATGCACGCATCCAAAAAAACCTGATACCGAACCGCCTCAGAACCGTGTACGATTGGCGTTGATTTAATTGATTATGACGACCCATTCCGCCATTACACCTACCTTGTCCGAATTTCAGCGTCTGGCGCGCAGCCATGACCTGGTGCCCATTTCGAAGTCCTGGACCGCCGACCTGGAGACGCCGGTTTCGGCCTTTTTACGCGTGGCCTACGGCGAGCCGGAGGCCTTTCTTCTGGAGTCTGTCGAAGGCGGCGAAAACGTTGGAAGATATACGTTTATGGGAATCCGCCCCTATAAAAAAGTGATTGCCCACGGTGACCAGATTACCACCTACACGGGCGACAAGGCTGAGACCAGCGAAGGGGATGTATTCGAGCTGCTGCGCGACTCGCTGGCGGGCCATGTTGCGGCGCGTTTACCGGGGCTGCCGCCGTTTACCGCGGGCGCGGTGGGATTTTTCTCCTATGACGCCGTCCGGCTGATTGAAAAACTGCCGGAGACCGCGAAGAACGAGTTAGGGATGCCCGAGGCATGCCTGATGTTCTTCGACACGGTGCTCGCCTTCGACCACGTGAAGCAGGAAATTCTGCTGATTGCGACCGCCGACCTGCAGCGCCATAAGCCACAGACGGCGTATGCGAATGCGGTGCGCCGGCTGCACGATCTGGAGCGGCGGCTGTCGAAACCCCTGCCGAAACCGTCCCGGCACACGGCAAGCGGCAAGCTGAAGCTGAAACCGCGCACGCGCAAGCGGGACTATCTGGCCGGAGTGGAACGCATCAAGGATTACATTGCGGCGGGAGATATTTTCCAGGCCGTGCTGTCGCAGCGGTTCGATGTGGAGCCGGGTGTCGACCCGTTCTCTATCTACCGCGCACTGCGCATTGTGAACCCTTCGCCCTATATGTATTTTCTGCGGGTAGGACTGCGGCGGCCGGGAGACACGCATCTGGCCGGGTCGTCACCCGAATTGCTGGTGCGTGTGCATGGCCGAACGGTGGAATATCGCCCGATTGCGGGAACGCGGCCGCGCGGAAACGACGAAATTGAAGATCGCGAGATCGAGGCCGAGCTGCGCGCCGACGAAAAGGAAAAGGCGGAGCACATCATGCTGGTGGA
>JBOGLY010000279.1:0-5122 GCA_050746425.1 Acidobacteriaceae bacterium | reverse complement strand
GGGCAAGGCGTGGCGCCTAGCCTGTTCGCGGTCATGCTTTGCTTGGGTCGGCAGCGGGTTGCGCGTCGATTGCAAGCCGCAACAGGATTGATCGTCGCGTAGGCCATCCGCAACCGAAGTTCGGCGGATCAGTCTATGCTCCTGATCGAAACGGAATGACCTCCGTCGCCCTCCCAGTTGCTTCGCTACATCAATTCCGCGACGAACGCTTTGGCGATTTCCGCGGGAATGCCATTGTTCTGATAAACCAGCGGGCCGGAGTTCAAGACTGGCTCTGCGCCGTGCAGCGTCGGCAGATCGGTCCGTTCGAAGAACCTCCCAATCGGAATCTCGTCGCCCCACATCACGGATTTTTCCATGGCCGCCGACCAGTCGCTTGCATCGTATCCGGCGTCGTCTTCAAGCTTCTTCACCCGCGGACGGAACCACTGAAATGTGTTGTCGTGGTTGTAGGTGACGCACGGGCTGAAAACGTCGATGAAAGAAAATCCCTTGTGCTCGATGCCCCGCTTAAGCATCTCCGTCAAGTGTTTTTGATCGCCGCTAAAGCCGCGCGCGACGAACGTGGCTCCGGCGGCCAGCGCCACCGCAATCGGACTCAGCGGCGCCTCAATGTTTCCATACGGCATGCTTTTGGTCTTCATGCCGACCCGGCTGGTGGGCGAAGTCTGGCCCGTGGTAAGCCCGTAAATCTGGTTGTCCATCACAATGTAGGTCAGGTCGACATTGCGGCGCATCGTGTGAATGAAATGGTTGCAGCCAATCCCGAATCCGTCTCCGTCGCCGCCCGTAACCAGTACGGTCAACGCGTGGTTCGCCAGCTTCAATCCCGTCGCTACCGGCAAGGAGCGGCCATGCAACGTATGCATGCCGTAGGTTTCGATGAATCCGGGAAAGTTCGATGAACAGCCGATGCCGCTGACGGTGGCCACTTCGTGGTTGGGAATTTGCAACTCCACCAGCGCTTTTTGAACGGCGGCAAGCACGCCAAAATCCCCGCAACCAGGGCACCAGTCGGGATCGACCCTGCCTTTGAAGTCCGCCATCGCGATCGTTTTCTGGGCCAATCCAGCTACTTCAGTCGCCATCGTCATCTTCTCCTTTGCATCAGGGAGCGTTGATTTCCGTCTACACCATGATTTCGTGAACCGGCACGGAAAGATTGGTCTTGCCCGCGAGCTGTTCCCGAACTGCCTCGACAATGTGGTGCGGAGCGAACGGATCTCCATCGTACTTGCGAATATTTCCGTCCGGAACAAAGCTGGTTTCGCTGCGCAAATACCGCGCGAACTGCCCGCTGAAATTGTTCTCCACGATGATGGTGTGCCGCGCTCCGCGCAGCAGATCCAGAATCGCATCGCCATTCAGCGGAACCAGCCAGCGTATTGGGAGATGGTTCGCGGAGATTCCCGCTTTCCGCAGCAACTCGCAGGCTTCGTCGATCACGCCATAAGTCGATCCCCACCCGATCAGAGTCACCTCCGCGTCAGCCGGACCATGCAGCTTCGGCGGCGGAACGGAGGCAGCGATGCCATCCATCTTGCGCATGCGCTTTTCCATCATGGCGCGGCGCTTGCCCGCGTTGGTGTATTCGTCGCTGATCAGCACTCCATCTTCATCGTGCTCGTCGCTGGAAACAGTATGGGTGTAACCGGGCAACCCGGGAATGGCGCGCGGAGATACTCCGTTCTCGGTGATTTTATATCGCTTATATGGCTCGTGATCGCCGGTTCCATTCGAGGTGATCAGCTCGCCGCGATCGACAACCGGCGCAAAGTTCAGCAGCTCCGGCTCGACGCTAAGGCGGCCTTCAGAAAGCAGTAGATCGCAAAGCACGATTCCGGGGCATTGGAAGCGTTCCGCCAAGTTGAATATCTCCGGAATCAGCGTGAAGCAGTCGCCGATGTCGAGAGGCGCCGCGATGACCCTTGGATAGTCGCCAAAGCCCGCGCCCAGCATCTGCCACAGATCGCCCTGCTCGGTCTTCGTCGGCACTCCGGTAGACGGGCCGGCGCGCTGGCAATCGATCACGACAATTGGAATCTCCGCCTGGGCAGACAGTCCCATGCCCTCGCTCATCAACGCAAATCCTCCGCCGGAGGTGGCGCACATGGCGCGCACGCCCGCATGCGCAGCGCCAATCGCCATCGTAACCACGCCAATCTCGTCCTCAACCTGGCGCACCATGATTTCCGCTTTGCGCGCATGTTCCGCCATCCAATGCAGCACGCCAGTGGATGGACTCATCGGATACGCGGAGTAAAATTTCACTCCCGCCGCCGCGCCTCCCATCGCCAGGGCGACATTGCCGCTCAATACCGCATAGCGGGCCTCGGTCATCGGGAGCGCCCATGCAAATGGCTTGAAATGTTGCGTGGCATAGTCATATCCAACCCGCGCAAGATTGACGTTTTCGTCAATCACCGACTTTTCTTTCTTGCGGAACTGCTCGGCCAGCACGCTCTCCAGCGCCGGAAATCCAATGCCCATCATGCTCAGCGCCGCGCCGATGGCAATTGTGTTTTGCCCTACCTTGTTGCGGGTAATGTCGGCCATTTTCGACACCGGCATGGGGCAAAGCTGCACCCCGGCGGCCGCGGCTCCAGGCTGGATCGAGTCCGCGTTGTACAGGCACGCGCCGCCCGCCTCCAGCAGCCGCAGATGCCGATCCATCGTGTCCTGGTTGAGCGGAATCAGCAGATCGAGACGATCGCCGGTGTTGGAAATTTTCTCAGGGCCGGTGCGAATCGTCAGAAAGGTGTGGCCGCCGCGAATAATCGATTGGTAGGCGTTGTAGGCGTTCAGGTGCAACCCACGGCGGCTGAATATCTTGGCGAAAATATCGCCCGGCGTAGCGACCCCCTGGCCGGCTGCGCCTCCAATTCCCACTGCGAAAGACTGACTCATGAGCGTCTCCCAGCAACTTCATGCGGCTATTTCAGCGTTACCGGACGGGTCTCAAGATTCGGGCTACGGGCAGATCCGAAGGTGACCTGTGCCGCGTCAGCGGCTGAATAGCGAAGTTGACTGCATCGTAGCCCTTGCCACGCAACTCGGTCAACTGCGAGGGTGTGAGGAAAGGCGTCGTTTGCGCATGTTCGTTCGCCTCAGTCCGCTTTACCCTCGCAGAATCTTAGGCTGCGTGAGCCATAAGAAGCCCCTTCCCCGACCGGCGAGACCATGCTGTGCGCTGAAACTCGCAAGCGAGCTAAACCGCCGCTGCCAGTTTTCGCGTTGGGCGTCGCTTGTCCGCCGTGGCCCGGATTCTCACAGGGCTGCTTCCGCCCCTTATGGGCCGTACATCGATGCTCGTCTGCAAATGCAGGCGGTCGGCATAGCGCAACAGCTTCTCGATGCTCACCTGAGAGATTCGGCCCTTGAGCAGGTTGCTCACCGAGGGCTGGTACTCGTCCAGAATATCTACAAGCTGCGCCTGCGTGTATCCTTTGGTCCGCACATGCTCAAGGATAGCGGACAGGATCTCGGCCTTGATTTTAAGCGCGCTGGCTTCCGATGCAGAGAAACCCAACGCGTCGAGGACGTTTCCTTTCACAATATGGGTCGGCCTATTTCTGGCTGCGCTTTTCATGTGGCCTCCGTTCCTGCAATCTTTGCCTGATCAGGCCGCGGAAAAACCCTGCTTTGTATCAGGGCACGACTTTAGTCAGGATTATTCACTTGACGAAGGGTAATGGTTCTGGCATGATGGTTTTATGCTGATGGTTTGCCCTTTCCTTTCTTTGGTTTTCCAGAAGAGGCAGACGGCAGCATCGCCCGCAAATCGCGCTTTATCGACGCAACTAGTTTTCGGGTCGGTACGCGCTGCAATGGCGACTTCGGTTTGGAGGGTTTGCTAGCCATGACACTCCCTGAAATTAACAAGCTGTACTCGACGGATGATCGCTGCCGCGAACTGCTTGAGCGGCTGCGCTGGCCTGAAGGCGTGACATGCCCGCGCTGCAAGGATCGGCGCGTATCGCGGATGAAGGATTACGCCCGCTTTGAGTGCGTTGGCTGCGAGTACCAGTTTACGGTGACGAGCGGCACGATCTTTCACGATTCGCACCTTGCCCTCCCGGTCTGGTTTATGGCCGTACTGCTGCTCTGCGAGGCAAAGAAGGGAATGAGCGCAATGCAGATCAAGCGAACCCTCGGAGTCGCCTACAAAACGGCCTGGTACCTCTGCCATCGCATTCGTGCAGCTATGGCGACGGCGGATAAGGGGATGCGGTACGGAACCGTGAAAATGGACGAGACGTACATAGGCGGAGTTCAGCGCGGCCATCAGAATAAGCCTGGGCACGGCCTTAGCACTAAAGAGATCGCTATCGGTCTCCGTCAGTGCGGCGGCGAAACTCGGTTCTTCCACGCAGGGGATTGCAAGAGTGGTACGTTGGCGCAGTACATCAAAGAGAACATCAGCGAAGATGTCGATGTGATCGTGACGGACGAATTCAACGCCTATCCGGGCGCGATGAAGGCGACGGGCCACGTAGCAAAGCACAAGACGATACAGCACAAGTCGAAGGTCTACGTTGATGTCGACATTCATACGAACACCATTGAGTCCGCTTTCTCGCTTCTGAAGCGCGGCGTGATCGGGACGTGGCATAAGATTTCTGCAAAGCATCTTGCCGCCTACCTCGAAGAGATGACGTTCCGGTTCAATCGCCGTGGCCGCTCCGACCTGTTTGTCGATACGTTGCGGCACATGGTTACCGCCGATCCTCTGACGTTCGACCGTTTGACCGCATGACGCGAATCTATCTATCGAAACATTTGAGATCGGGAATTGGAACACGGGCACCGTCTGGAGCTAACTTCTTCAAGATGCCGCCGAGGCGGTGGTCATTTTTACACAAACTCTCGATCATTTGAGTTCTCTTTTCCCGGATCGGTTTAACGATAGTGAGTATTTCATCGTCGCTCACGTTTGGGTTTAAGAGGGACACAAGGAGATTCCCTAGATCCTGCCCAAATTCCTCAAACATCGCTTCGACTGGAGAAATCACTCCATAAGGCACACTGCCAAAGAAATTGTGCTTATGAGAGAGAACGATCAGAGCGGTACGGCCTCCGCAAAAGTCTGACCATTTTTTGCTCTCGTAAATCACGTACAGTG
>JBOGLY010000278.1:0-5124 GCA_050746425.1 Acidobacteriaceae bacterium | reverse complement strand
ATTCGGCGACACCACAATGCTATCCAGCGTGATGAATAATGGCGCAGCTTTTCTACATATAAAGTCTGCGCCATTATTCATCTCACCAGATGGGCAGACTTAAATCGTTTCCTCCGATTTATTGCGCACTCCTTCCGCGAAGACAACAGCGCCTTTCCGCCCTGCATCTGATCTAGCAAGAGATAAATACGAAGGAAGGAATTGCGAAATGAATGAATTAGCACAAAAGATCACCTTGGGTGTCGGCTCTGCTGCCGCATCCGCGGCGATTTTCGCCCCGCTTGACTACAAATGGAAGGGGGTACTGACCACAGTTGCAGCCTGTTCGATTTTGTCCGGCATCTTTGGCCTATCTCCCCGACAGGAGATTCACGAGCTTACGCAGTAAATTTTCGAGCCGGAAGTGCACCGACAATCTTCAGTTCATGCACCAACGCAACCGGCACTCGCCCACAACCCTCAGGGAAGGAACCCCAGCAATGAATGATTTAGAACAGAGAATCCGTTTTGGCATAGGTTCAGCCGCAGCGGCAGCCGCCATTTTCGCACCCCTCAATCACAAATGGAGGGGCGTCTTGACCGCCGTTGCCGCGGATGCAATTTTAACTGGCGTCTATGGCGTCTCTCCGGTAAAAACGCTTTTCCGCTTTTAACCCGCCTCGCCAGGGAAGCGGTTCGCCGATATTATCGAGCCGCTTGCCGGCTCGCGGTCTCGATCGACTCTGCCGATATGGCAACGCTCTCCACCAGTTGTCGCAATTCGACCAGGACATCGCTCGCCAGCGTCGCCTTAACAGGAAACCGCAATACGCCCTGGGGCGTAAATTGAGCACCGCGCTTGGCATTGCGAGCGACAAGGCGCATCAGTTTCTCCGGATCGATCCCGGCGGTTTCAGTGAATCGGATGCTTGCCATCTGGCCTTTGCGGTCCATCTGTGCAATTCCGGTTTGCTCGCAAAGAAGGCGCAAGCGACCGACTGCCAAAAGCAGTTGAACCGGCTCCGGAGTAGGCCCGTAGCGGTCCTGCATTTCCGCCAGAATGTCGTCCATCGCCCTGTCGCTTTCCGCGCTGGCGATCCGCTTATACATGCGAAGGCGCTGATTCTCTTCTTCGATGTATGTGGAGTCGATGCGCAAAGAGATGCCGAGGTTAAGCTGCACCGAAGGCCTTTCCGCCAGGTCCTCGCCCTTTAACTCGCGCACAGCTTGTTCAAGCATGGTGGTGTAAAGTTCGAATCCCACCGCTTCGATATGGCCGCTTTGTTCCCCACCCAGCATATTGCCGGCACCGCGCAGTTCCAGATCGAGCGCCGCGATTTTGAAGCCTGCGCCCAGGTCGGAAAACTCCTTCAACGCCGCCAGCCGTCGTCGCGCGACATCCGTTAACTCCCGATCCGGTGGAATCAGCAGATAGGAATAAGCGCGACGATTGGAGCGTCCCACGCGTCCGCGCAACTGATATAGCTCCGACAATCCATGGCGGTCGGCTCGGTTGATAAGAATTGTGTTCGCCAGCGGAATGTCGAGCCCATTTTCAATAATGGTCGTCGCCACCAGCACATCGTATTCATGATGCATAAAGGCAAGCATCACGCGCTCAAGCTCCGCTTCTCCCATCTGCCCATGACCAATGCCGATGCGAGCCTGCGGCGTCAACTCTTGCAAACGCGCGGCAATTTCGTAAATGTTCTCCACGCGGTTGTGGACAAAATAAATCTGCCCTCCGCGCTCCAGTTCCACTTCAATCGCCGAGCGAATCAGCTTCTCGTCGTATTTCGCCACCACCGTCTGGATCGCCATGCGGTCTTTGGGCGGCGTCTCGATCACGCTCATATCGCGCAGGCCAACCAGAGACATGTGCAAAGTTCGGGGAATGGGCGTCGCCGACATCGCCAGCACATCGATTTCCCGCCGCATCTGCTTCAGTCGCTCCTTGTGACGCACTCCAAAGCGTTGCTCTTCGTCGACAATCAGCAAGCCAAGGTCCTGGAACTTCAGGTCCTTCGATAGCAACCGGTGCGTGCCGATCAAAATATCGACTCTACCCTGCTCCACCTTTTCCAGAATTGCCTTCTGTTCTTTCGGAGAGCGGAACCGCGAGATCATTTCAATATGAACTGGAAATGCCGCGAAGCGCCGCTTGAAAGTTTCGAAATGCTGAAAGCAGAGGACGGTCGTTGGCGTCAGCACGGCAACCTGCTTACTGTCCTGCACTGCCTTAAATGCAGCGCGCATCGCTACTTCGGTTTTCCCGTAGCCGACATCTCCCACCAGCAGCCGGTCCATCGGCATCATGGATTCCATGTCGCGTTTGATGTCGCCAATAGTGGCGATCTGATCTTCCGTCTCATTGAAGTCGAAAGCATCCTCAAATTCACGTTGGAACTGATTGTCCGCCGAAAACGCATTGCCATGCGCGGCCTTGCGGGCTGCATATAGTTTGAGTAATTCATCGGCCATGTCCGCCATGGCCTTCTTTACGCGTGCCTTGGTGCGGCCCCATTGCGCGCTGCCCAGCCGATGCAGCACAGGAGCAGGGCCAGTATCGGTCGAGCGATATTTCTGGATCAGGTCGAGCCGCGTCAGCGGAACATACAGTCGCGCCGCTTCCGCGAATTCCAGGATCATGAATTCAACATGCATCCCGTCCTGCGAAATTTCTTTCAAGCCGAGGTACCGAGCGATTCCGTGGTCGACGTGAACCACATAATCTCCTATGGTCAGATCGCGAAAATCGGAAATGAATGCTGCCGCGTTCGATTTGGATTTGCGCTGGACCGGCCGCGCCATTACATCGGCCTCATCCGAAAGATCGTTCGCGCCAAAGACCACCAGCCGCGCTTCTTCTAAAACCACGCCATTCGAGATTTCCGTCCGCACGATAACAGGAGCGCGCATGTCGCCGCGCAAATAGCTGGTCTCGTCGTACATTGTCTCGCTGCCGGAATGAGCGCTGCGGCTGCCAATACGATAAGAAATTCCGTACTCCTGCAGAATGCTGGCCAGCCGCTCAACTTCGCCCTGGTTCGCCGCCGCAAGGATTGTGCGCATGTCCCGAGCCGTCAGCGCTCGCAATTGCTCCACCAGCGCCGGTATTGATCCATGAAGCCGCGATGTTGGACGAGTTGGAATTCCGATTTCACCGAGCGAAGTGCCATCTGCGTCGAGCACATCGACCGCGCCCAGTTGATCCAGATCGAGACCCGGAGCTTCCGCGACACAGTTCTGCCATTCGGCAGAAGTCACATACAAGTCCGCAGCCGGAAACAATGTACCGATGCCGCTGCGCTCATGCCGCTGCTCGACTTTGTTCCACCAGCGTTCCATCTGGTTCTGCACCATTCCTGGCTCTTCGAGGAATACGCGGCATTTCGGTATCAGATCAAAGACCGTCCGGCGCTGTCCCGAGGCTGCCACGGCAAAGAATTCCCACCCCGGAAAAATATTTGTCCCCTCCGCTTCGATGGCTTCATAAACTGTCTCGCTCTCGTCTTCTGGCCGCTGCCCGCTCAATCGAGAGTGAACGCGCGACAGCAATGCATTCGTCATCGGAGTTTCCGTCATCGGCAACAGGACCGCTTCATCCACCGGCGCGGAGGAACGCTGCGTTTCCGTGTCGAACTTTCGCATCGATTCAATTTCATCGCCGAGAAATTCAATGCGCAGCGGTCCGTCCATCTCCGGCGGATAGATGTCGAGTATGCCGCCGCGCAGCGCATATTGACCACGCATCTCCACCATGTCTACCGACTGATACCCGACACTGCCCAGATGCGCTACTAATATTTCCGGATCGGCCTCCTCCCCGCGACGAAGCGTGCAGGCCAGGTTGGCGTAATGCTCCGCCGCGAATACGCGATAGCACGCCGACTCGACCGGCAGAATGATCATCCGTGCCGCGCCTCGCGCAATTTTCCACAGCGTGACCGCGCGCTGCTCCTGGATGTCCGGATGTGGAGAAAGATTTTCAAATGGAAGCACATCGTGGGCGGGCAGGCGCACCACGGCAGATCGATCCAACTCGCCTGTTAGATCGCAGGCCGCTTGCACCGCAAGCTGCAGCGCCTCTGCCGCGCGATTGTCGCAGACAACCACGAATACGGGCGCCTTGGAGATTCGGGCCAGCAACGGTAGATAGAGCGCCCGCGCCGTCGCCGTCAGCCCGGAAATACGCCGCCGCCCTACGCCGCTGGCCAGGGGCTGACGCACTCGCTCTATGCCGGGAGACTTGTCGAGGTCCGCGAAAAATTCCCTGACAAAGGGAAGGATCATGGGCAATGCCTGGAGCGCGAATTTATCGACGAAGCGGTATTAGCGAATTTCCAGAATGTTGGATTCTCTCGATGCATGTTCCTCACTGCGTTCCGCCACCTGCCGCGCAATCGCGTAGAAGGGCGCTGCCTGGGCGGACAGGTTCCCGGCGAGCGAAATCGGCAGTCCGCGATCGCCTCCATGTCGAATCTCCGGATCGAGCGCAACGGAACCCAGGAACGCGACTTGATACTCCCGCGCCGTGCGCTCCACACCGCCTTTTGAGAAAATGTCGATCTCATGGTGGCAATGCGGGCATGTAAAGAAACTCATATTTTCGACAATCCCCAGCACATCCACTTTCACCTGCCGAAACATTTCAATCGCCTTGCGACCATCCTGCAACGCCACGTCGGAAGGGGTCGAGACGATGACCGCACCCGTCAATGGAACAGTCTGGACCAGGGAGATAACCACGTCGCCGGTACCCGGCGGCAGGTCAATTATCAAATAATCCAGCTCGCCCCATTCCACCTGTTGGAGAAATTGCCGAATGATCTGGTGCAGCATCGGCCCGCGCATTACCATCGGCTTGTCTCCAGGGGAAATGGATCCCACGGAGATCAACTTCACGCCATGGGCCTGGAGCGGCTCGATCCGGTTGCCCTCAAGCACACGCGGCTGTTCTCGACTGCCCATCATCAACGGCACGTTGGGTCCATATACATCAGCGTCCAGTAATCCTACGCGATTGCCCAGGCGAGCCAGGGCTATCGCTACGTTCACCGCAACCGTCGTTTTGCCCACGCCTCCCTTTCCCGAGCCGATCGCTACGATATGGCGAATCCCCGGCAATGGCTGCGGTCCCTCAGG
>JBOGLY010000277.1:0-5132 GCA_050746425.1 Acidobacteriaceae bacterium | reverse complement strand
GATGGAGACCCTGCAACACTCGCCCGACCTGACCCGGATTGAAGCGCAACTGTTGCTGCATGCGCATGGACTTCATCGCGAACCGTTTGAGCAGGCTGGATTCCGCCTGTACCCTCGGCTGTTTATGGAGTTGGACCTGCGCGAATCGGGACCCGCAGCAAACTCCACCGCCACCAGCGCCATTGAGTTCAATGGCCCTGGAGAAGGACATTATCGCAAGTGGAAAGCCTCGGATTTCGAGCTGTCGCCGCAGTTGATCACCGTTTCCTACGAGGGGCATATCGACAGCGAAATCAACGACCAATATCTCTCTGTAGCGGGAGCGCAACGGTTTCTGCACAATGTTGTGCGCTTTCCTGGATGCGGAGTTTTTGAGGAACAGTCATCCTGGGTATTGGCGCCGTCGAATAACGACCGGTTATTTGGGCTGCTTTTGTGCTCTCGCGTCAGCGCCGGCGTCGGCCATGTGACGCAGGTATGCGTGCTGCCGGAATTTCAGCGCCAGGGAGTTGGAGAAAAACTGCTCGCTTTGTGCGAAGGGTGTCTGCGAGCCGACGGATGCGGCGCCGTGACCCTGACCGTGACCGAACAGAACTCGAGCGCCGTCAGCCTATACCAGCGACTGGGCTATCGCGTGCGACATCGCTTCGACGCGATGTTGTGGGAAAAACGCTGGCATTAAACGTAGGTGAAAATAAGCTGTCATCCCGAACGAAGGCCGCATCGGCTACACGCGAAAGACCCAGGTTCGCGAAGCTAACCTGGGTCTTTCGCCGATGCTCCGAAGATGCCTTGGGGATTGAAACGAGATAGGCAGATGCTCCTCAGTGCTTGATCAGCCACATCGCCCAACTGGCTGCAATCGTTCCCAGCACAAAAAAACAGAAGCAGTACACGCCATAGCGGACCATGGCGCGGGCCTCCGATCGTTGCGTGATGCCGAACACAACCGAGGCAAACAGCGCAAAAAGCAGCACCGCGGTGAAGTGCGATGGACTGTACATCAGACAGGTTCTCCTGATCCTCTGGATTGCAACAATCTTTTTCGTGCAGCGTTGCTTTGAGGTCTAGCGCTTTCTCCCGACACGAATGCTGTGCGCATCCACCGCGGCAATAAAATTAAGCAGCCCGGCAACCACGATAAATTTCGCACCGTAGTCCTCCGTAACGACCTGCACGATATTTTGTCCCCAGCCCAAAAATTCGGACAGAAAATACAGTCCGCCGCTTCCAAGGTCGCCAATGAATCCCAGCATGTTGAGGCTGACCAGGTCGTTCGTGGGGGTATAGAGTTTGCCATGCATCGCCAGCCCCAGCGCGAACATGGAAACGATGGCGGCGAACAGCAGCACGGCGCGAATCCACATGCCCTGCAGAAGATGTCCAAGCCCGGGAATGAGCCAACCGGCGATCAACACAATGCCCGCCGCGTATCCGTTCGGTTCAACCCCGGATCGGGTGGAAGCAACGGCAGGTCGCGCAGCATTTTTTTGTTCAACAATCTTTTGTGTCGGCATCTTCAACGAATATACCAGTTTCGCGGCGTCCATTTAATGGCGCGGCGGCGAGCTTTGTATCGATAGCTTCCACACGGCTGTGGGGAAGCCAACATGCGAATTGGGCTGAAACCTCTCCAAGCGCAAAAAAGAGTTGCCATCCCAAGCGAAGGTCGCGTCAGCGACCGCAGTCGAGGGACCTGCTTTTCTGGCCGCATTGCATTGATCCTGAGCTCACCTTAAATGCGCACCAGCTCCTTCTGTATCCGGCCCGTCACCCTTGCTTCGCCAGGGCGCGTCATCATATCGACTTCGCTGCGCACGCCGAATTCAGGCAGATAAATTCCTGGCTCGACGGAAAAACACGTGTTCGGCAGGATCAGGCGTTCATCGTGGGTTTCAAAATTGTCAAGGTTCGCGCCATTGCCGTGGATTTCTGTCGTAATGTTATGTCCGGTCCGATGCGTAAAATATTTCTCAAAGCCGCGGGTACAAATCGCTTCGCGAGCGGCATCGTCTGCCTGCCAGCCGGCAATCGGCTGGTTGTCCGCATACGCCTGCTGAATGCGACGAATCGCGGCGTCGCGCGCCGCAGCCACGGTGTCGAACACCTGCTGCTCCCGTGTCGTCGGTTTTCTGCCGACCACGCCAGTCCACGTGATGTCGTAGAACACGGTGTCGGCGGCGTTTTTTCGCGCCCAGATGTCGATCAGCAAAAAATCCCCAACCGAAATTGGCTGCGTTTTTTCCGCCGTCGGCTCATAGTGAGAATCGGAACTGTTGCGGTTGACGGAAACGTTGGGCCCATTGTCCCAGACCAGGTCTTCGCGCCGCATTGCTTCATGCAGCCACGCGACCATGGCATATTCCGTTGTTCCGCCGGCGCGCGCGCGGCGGCCAATTTCGCGGAAGCCTTCGGCCAGAATCGCATCGAGAGCTTGCTGCGCCGCGTAATGACTGGCGATCTGCTGCTCGTTCAACATCGCTTCAAAATGGCTGACCAGGTCCGCGGAGCTGACAATCTCCTTGCCCAAGCCTCGCAGAACTTCCACTGTGCCGGCATCGACCATAGAGACGTACATGATCGCGTTGCGCGGAGAATACTGCATCGCCAAGCGCGTATGGCCCTCGAGCATCGCGGCAAGCTGCGCTTCCAGTTCTTGCCATGTTGAATACACTGCCTTCGCGCCGGGCAGCGGATCGAGCCTTCCCTGCTCAATGCGATGCACCAGCTTTTTCGGTTCTCCATGCGCTGGAATCAGGTAGAACCAGCGCCGCGTGATGTGCAATGAACTGCTCAGGCCCAGGATGCGATAGGCGATCGGATCGCGATGGTGATGATCGTAGAAGAGCCAGCCGTCAAGCCCGGAGTCGCGCAGCGCGGATTGAATGCTTTCGAGATTCATGTAGGAATTTTCGACAGAATTTCGATTTTAAAACTCCTGGACGATTTCATGGCGATTCTCGTCCGCGGAGCGAAAAAGCTTCATTTTTGACAGTTTTTTGTCAACTTGACAATGTGTTGTCAGTCCGATGTTGTCAACTTGACAATATGTTGTCAAATTGGCGGCGATACATCATTGCTTTTCGAATTTGAGCGCGGCGGAATTGATGCAGTAGCGCAGGCCGGTCGGCTTCGGCCCGTCGGGAAAAACATGTCCCAGGTGGGCGCCGCAGCGCGCGCAGGTCGCTTCCACGCGACGCATTCCGTGGCTCACATCTTCATGGGTCTCGACGGAATCGGGCGCGACTGGAATCCAGAAACTTGGCCAGCCCGAGCCGGATTCAAACTTTGTATCGGACTTGAACAACTCCGCATCGCAGGCGACGCAGTGGTAGATTCCGTTGTCGTGATTTTTATAGAGCGCTCCGGTAAAAGGAGGCTCGGTCCCCTTCTGGCGGGTCACATAATACTGTTCCGGAGTCAACTGCCGGCGCCATTCTTCATCGCTCTTTTCAATCTTCTCGCTTTTCTGCGCGTTCTCAGTCATCTCGCCCTCTCTAATTTCAGAGTATGCGCACAGGCTCGATCGTTCAACCCGACCCCTCGGTCGAAATTAGGATTAAGGGTGAAGCTCGCTACTTGAACGCGACCACACCGGGCAGGCAGGCATGCGCGAACTTCGCGGCTCAACGAGTGACTCGGCCTGCACGCGTCAATCGAAACCGGCTGGCAGGATTGCTGAACGCAAACCGTTGTCGGCGCCCGGCGAGGGCGATCATGTTGGGGAATCATCTGGTCCAACAGAAGTGACGATCAGCCATTTCCAGTGGAGAGCACCCACCGTGATTGTCCCTTCTTCTCTTCTTTCCTGATGGCCTTGATGGCTTCCCAATCATTGTGCGGGGCGAGCCAGTCGCAGCGCGCAAGCATACTCTCAAATTGAGACGAGGATTTCTATATGACAGCTATTCCCGATTCGATTCGACTTTGTCAGCATCTGAGTGAAGCTCTATCATGAATTACCCTTGCTTCATTAACAAAGCTGTTTTGAGGCTCCAATATGATTGAACGATTTGCTGGCGAATCCAATCGTCGAGTTCTGATCGACTCTTTGACTGGGCAAAAGCTCTTCACTGGCAACCCCGATCTCGCAACAGAGGCCGCGTCTAGAGGTGAGCTTGTGGAAGTGGCTGCCGGAACGTCCATCATTCAACAAGGAGGGGACGATATCGATGTCTACTTCATCGTCGCGGGCTCGTTTGATATTGTCGTCAACAACAGAGTCGTAGCGAAACGTATCGCGGGCGACCATGTCGGAGAAATGGCCGCGATCCAGCCCACTCAACGACGCTCAGCTACCGTTACCGCCAACGAAGTGTCCGTCGTTCTGAAAATTACTGAAACGGGATTCGCGGAGCTTTACGCCAAGTATCCTCAAATACTTTTACACATTGCGAAAGAATTGGCGCGAAGGCTCATGCAGAGAAATACACTCGTAACATCCGTCAGTGACCGAATACGGGTCTTCATAATTTCTTCTGCGGAAGCACTTGACATTGCCCGCACCATACAAACCGCATTCGATCACGATCCATTTACCGTCACTGTATGGACCGATGGGGTTTTCCGAGCCTCACACTACGCGATTGAGAGTCTGGAACGGGCGCTTGATCAATCTGACGTGGCGATTGCAGTAGCACAACCTGACGACATTACGGAAAGCAGAGGCCAGCAGAGGGCCACCCCCCGTGACAACGTTATCTTCGAACTCGGCTTTTTCATGGGCCGTCTTGGCCGCCATCGCGCACTGCTTGTCGAGCCGGGCGGAGAAGAGATCAGCCTGCCTTCAGATCTTCATGGCATAACCACAATCACGTACCGATACGACGCCCGCAATCTGACACAGTCCCTCGCTGCTGCCTGTAACCGCTTGCGAGAGCTCATCCGAGAGCTAGGCCCAAATCGCTAAAGGGGGTCACGGGTGGGCCTCAAAGATGACTTGGAAAAGCGAGTCGCTGAAGTCTTCAGAACGATGTGGGACGAACGTGACGGCAATGTTGTTCCAGACGACGACTCGCTGACGCTTGGTAATGACGCTGTGAAGCTCAAGGCGACGGTCCTCTATGCGGATCTGGCCGACTCCACAAAACTAGTGGATGGGCAAGCCGACTTTTTCGCGGCAGAGGTGTATA
>JBOGLY010000276.1:0-5169 GCA_050746425.1 Acidobacteriaceae bacterium | reverse complement strand
CATCAAGGTCTACCTCACTCAGGACATGCTGTTGCCGGCGTATGAAGACCATGACATGCCGGGCGTGATGTGATGCAGGTCCTTTTGCTCTGGGGCGGCCTGCTCATGGTTGGCTGCGCCTCCCGCTCGCTGCCAAAGAAGCCATCTCCTTATCGCTACGCACACACGGCGTCGTTGCTTACGCTCGGCGCTCACAGAAAGGAAGTGTTATGAAAGCCGCCAGATTGTTCTTTCCGGCCTTCGCTCTTGTCCTCGCGCTCGCGCCTGCGGCGCACGCGCAGTTTGGATCGGGCATCGTCTTCGACCCCACGCAGAGCGCGCATGCCATTCAGCAAATTGAACAGAATGTGCAGGGACTCCAGACGGCGGAGCAGATCTACACCACCACATATAAAACGATGAACCAGGTCATCGCCGCCTACAACCTTGCCTACCAGATGTCCCGGATGCCGCAAAACCTGGCCGCGCGCTATCAGTCGGACTTCGCCATGTGGACGAACTTCTCCTCCGCATCCGTGCCCGACACTTACGGCAATACTTCCGCGTGGATCAACGCGCTCGATCTCGGTAACCCCACCCGCGCGGCGTCTGCTTACAGCGGAGCGGTGATTCAGGCGCAGAGCTATCCAGCCGGAGCGATGTCTCTGGAGGATGCCAACACCCAAGCCGCCATTAAGAATCAATATGCCTCTTCCGAACTCGGTCAGGCCACGCTGACCAGTTCGCTGTCCACGCTGGGCACCATCCGCTCGGATGCGCAGACCTTCCAGCAGAAGCTGGCGAACCTGCAGGCGGACACCTACTCGACCGACCCCAGTCAGCAGACACAAAACGCTCTGTTGGGCAAGATCAACTCCGCAACGCTGCTGCAAATTCATTCGCAACAGGACACCAATCAGATACTCGCCGCCGATGCCGCGCAGCAGGCGCTCGATGCAAAAGAAGAACTCGACGAGCGCAATCGCCTCATCAACCAGTCCATCTACTTCCAGCAGAACTTTCCCACGGTCATGCAGAACGTCACCGGCGGCGTGAGCGATTCCATCCATGCCATTTCTCTCAGCACGACAGGACAGTGAGCCATGCACCAGAACCCTTTTACCTTTCTCGACCAGGCCATCGGCCAGTTGCTGGCGACGAATATCCCCACGCTCCAGGCCACGGGCCTCGATATCTTCCGCGGTCTCGCCATCATCATGATTGTCTGGTTCGGTATCAAAGCAGCGCTGCTTGCCGCGCAAGGGCATCATGCCAGCTTCCATTTCGCCCAATTTGCCGACTTGCTGCTCATCATTTCGTTTGGCCTGGGCATGCTCACGTATTACTCCACACCGATTCCAGGTGTCGGCTACAGCTTTAGCAGTCTCATCACTCAGGAGGCCCTCAGCCTCTCCGGGAAGATCGAGTCCAACCAGACGCAGCAGATCGCCAACGCCGTCGTGAATGCGGAGGAAAAACTTGGCTCGCCTCCCGGCCTCTTCAGCTTCCATGAAGAGCTGACGTTTCTGGTGATTGCCATCTCGCTGGCTGCGATGCAGGCGGTAGCCTTCGCCGTGATTGCGTATGGGTACGTCGCCTCCGCCGTATGCGTGCTCGTCGGCCCCATCTTCATTCCCTGGTTTATCGTGCCCAAGATGGACTGGCTCTTCTGGGGATGGTTCAAGGCGTTCATCGGCTTCAGCTTTTACCAGGTCATTGCCTCGGCCTTCATCTTCATCTTTGCGAAGGTGCTGCTGGGCCTGCTGGGTGTGATCGGCCCGATCACGCTCTCCAATGCCTTCACCGTAATGCCCGCCCTGCTGATCACGCTTTTCACCTGCATGTACGGACTGATTAAAATCCCGGAACTCACGGCCTCGATCCTCGGCGGCCGCAGCGGTTCCTGGGTCAACCCGATGGGGAACTGATATATGGCGAATAAAGACTCTTTTCCGATGACGGACGCCGGACAGAAGTTTCTGGAACTCTATGCCGAGCCGGTCGTTACCAACACGTATCTCAAGGTCGCTTTGCTGGTGCTGTCCGTAGTCTCGCTCACTCTGCTGGCGCTTTTCTATCGTGCGCAGACGAAAGCGCTTCGATTGAAGCCGCTGGTCATTTCGATCAGCGACATCGGTCGCGGCCAGGTAATGAATTACGACGATTTCTCGAAAATCCCCGTGGACCGCGTCAGCAAATACTATCTGGCACGGTGGACGGAACTCTATTATGGTCGCAACCATGCCACCCTACAGCGGGACTTCTCGCAATCGCTGGATTTCCTCTCCAGCCCGTTGCAGTCCGCCACAATCCAACGGGTGAACCGGCAAAAGACGCTGCAAACCTTCCTGCTCGATCCGAGCTCACCCAACGTGGATATCGAGATCGATGCGGTGATTCTCGAAGACCTGCGCCAGTCGCCGTATAGCGCCCAGATCCAGTTCGAGAAGATCTTTCGCTCGCCAGGAGATGGACAGGAGCAGCGCCGCGAGCGCTGGACCGCCAATGTCATTTACAGCTTCCGCGAGGAAGTGCCCAACGACATGCTGCTAACCAATCCGCTGGGCCTGGTGATCAGCTACGTCCACGCGGACCAAGCATTCGGGAGCGAATGACCATGCGGCCAATGACACAGATACTGCTCTACTGCGCAGACGAAAACCTTCTCGCGGCAATCGCTTTCGCGCTGCGGCTCCGCCGCTACCAGGTAGCCGCCGTCTCAGAAGCGAAGCAGGCAATGGAGGTGGCCGGGCAGAAAGATACTGCCCTCGCCTGTGGTGTGCTCGTCCACGCCCAGCGTGGCGACCCAGCGGGACGGCTGATCCATCTCCTGCTTGCGAGTGGGTCGCGCATCCCGCTGCTGTTGGTCGATCGCGCGGGCGACCTTGCACCGGTCCGCTACGCGGACATGGTGCTTTATGGCCGCAATACAAAGATGGTGCATATTCTCGCTGCGCTCGATACGCTTCGCCACCGCAATCCCGGACCGAAGCCGAGGAGCACTGTATGAACTGTCGCATTCTTACGGGCGACGTCCTGATGCCTCTGCGCAAATTGCCGGATGAGAGGAAGATGCCGTATTTATTTTCCGCTCAAAATATCTACGCGGACCGCGCCATCCGGGAACACTGCTTGAATTTCCAAGCTGCCTCCCATCGCCTCAACATAGCTCCGCAGCGTGCTCAGGTACATATCGGTACGTTTTTCGATCTTGGAAACGGCGCTCTGGTTGACGCCCAGCAAGTGCGCCATGTTGGTCTGAGTGAGGCTGCGCGCGGAGCGAAGTTGCTCCAGAGGCAACTCCGCAAGCAGTTTCGCGCTGCGCGCCTTGATTTCGGAACGGTCCTTTACGCTCATCTTCTTCGTCAGGTCACCGAATTTGCGCGTCATTGTCGTTTTCTCCCTTCACCTGGATCTACCGCTTTCTTTGAGGTACGCGGCAAACAGATTTTCCGCCTTTGGGACATGCGTGTCGTACCAGCGGTCGTCCCCTGTCTTGTTGCCGCCCAGCAGCAGGACCGCGTTGCGCCTGGGATCGAAGGCATAGAGTACGCGGTATGGCTGCCCGGCGTGTTGAATGCGAAGTTCCCGCAGCTTCGCGGA
The DNA here is from genome assembly GCA_050746425.1 of Acidobacteriaceae bacterium. Lineage (GTDB taxonomy): Bacteria > Acidobacteriota > Terriglobia > Terriglobales > Acidobacteriaceae > JAKAAZ01. The sequence continues at coordinate 1,587 of JBOGLY010000276.1, read as the reverse complement.
ACTTGTGATGCTGGAACTGTAGGGGAATGGGAGTGTAATGCCTCTTTCTTCGAGCATCGACACTACGACCGCCACGCTTTTCTGCTCTTCGACGGCAAGGCCGCCCCACCAGCGTTCAAACTCCGCGGTTACGAGCACTTCGGTCGCCACACCATAAGTATTCCATATCAAGACTATTCCGTCAAAGGACTACACGGAGAGGTAACCGCGTGAGGTATCTCTCTGTCTGCTCGGGTATCGAAGCGGTCTCGGTCGCATGGCAGCCGCTGGGTTGGCAACCGGCGATGTTTGCCGAGATCGATCCCTTTTGCTGTTGTCTCTTGCGCTCGCGCTACCGCGCATCGCGGCCCATTTTTATGCCTAGTCCGCACGATGCGCCGTCACGCAAAGCTGCGAAGCAGCGCGCGGCGGCCATTCGCAACATCGTGGCTCTGCCTGCCGATGGCGCAATTATCAATGTCGGCGACTTTACTCACATAGGAGCAGCGGATGTTGGAACAATTGACCTTCTGGCCGGTGGAACACCTTGCCAGTCTTTCCCCATCGCCGGCAAGCGAGCGGGACTGGATGATCCGCGTGGCAACCTCACCACCCCACCCCACGGACGAAGACCTGTCCGCAGGGGCCCCGGCATCGAGTTTGCTCGACTTGCTGATCGCCTCCGGCCCGTATGGGTGGTGTGGGAGAACGTGCCCGGGGTCCTGTCAATTGATGGAGGGCGGCCGTTTGGAACCTTCCTCGGGCTCCTGGGGCAACTCGGGTATGGGTCCGCCTACCGAGTTCTTGACGCTCAGTACCTTGGAGTACCCCAACGACGCCGTCGTGTCTTCGTTGTCGGACATCTTGGAGACTGGCGAGCTGCCGCGGCGGTACTTCTTGAGTCGCATGGCATGTCGGGGTATCCTCCGCCGCGCCGCGAAACGTGGAAAGATATTGCCCCCACCCTTAGCGCACGCGCTCATGGCGGTGGCGGGCCTGGAACAGACTTCGATCTCGGCGGTGGCCTGATTCCGAGCACCGGCGACACCTCTCGGTGCCTGAACGCCGGCGGCATGGACAGGCAGGACTTTGAGACGGAAACCCTGATCACTCATCCCCTCGCCGCTGATGGCTTTGACGCCAGCGAGGACGGCTCCCCACCCCACGAACGAGGACCTGTTCGTGGGGACCCCGGTACCGGACGTGGCACGCCGATGGTGCCTGTTGCTATTTGCACCGCGCATACGCAGTCGAATGGCAGCGCCTTCTCCGAAAATACTGCTCATACCCTGGAGAGCGGCGGTGCCCAGGCGATTGCCTTCAACTTGCGCGGACACGAGGGCGGATCATGGCCGCATCTTTCCCGCACTGCCAGCTTGTGCGCCGCGTCCGGCGGCAGCACCAACAGCTATCTTGCATTTTCCGCGAAGGATTGCGGAACGGATGCGGGAAACGTCGCGCCGAGGCGTATCAGGCTGGCATCGCGTCGAGCCTCTCGCAGTCGAGCGCGAATGTCCTCAATAAGTTCATCAACATCCCGCCCACCATCACGATCCGCGAGGGCCATCGGATCAAGGTTTACATCACCCAGGACATGCTCCTGCCTGC
>JBOGLY010000275.1:0-5175 GCA_050746425.1 Acidobacteriaceae bacterium | reverse complement strand
GGGCTTGAGTTCCGTGGATGGAAATGCCGGATGGTTTGGAGAATCTGGAAAATGCTGGGTTTCCAGGCATAGACCGGCATGCTTTCGATAGATATGCCCATGTTTGCCATGGGGAGTGCCATCGAGAAAATTTCCCGAATAAAACTGAACGCCAGGCTGGGTAGTTTCGACGGTCATTGTGCGGCCGCTTTTCGGATCCAGGACGCGTGCAGCTTCATGGAGGCTGTGGCCGCCGGGGTGGTCCAGCACAAAATTTTCGTCATACCCCGTGGCGAAATGAAGCTGTTGATTGTCCTGATCGATTCGCTTGCCGACGGCGGTTGGCGAGCGGAAATCGAAAGGCGTTCCCGCAACCGGGGCCAGCTCGCCAGTCGGGATCAGTCCGGCGTTGACCGGGGTGTAGCGCTCCGCGGGGATCGTTAAAACATTGTCAAGAATGTTTCCTTGTCCTTCGCCCGCCAGATTGAAGTAACTGTGGTTGGTCAGGTTCAGTACGGTGTCGGCATCGGTGGTGGCGAAGTATTCAATCTTCAGAGCATGCGCGCTCAGGGTATACCGCACGTGAGCGGTCAGGGTGCCCGGAAAGCCCTGGTCTCCATTTTTGCTGACCAGTGTCATCTCAACTCCGCCGGGAATTTCGTGGGCTGTCCACACACGCTTGTCGAATCCAACGGTTCCACCATGGAGCGTGTTATCGCCGTTGTTCTTTGGCAAGTGGAACCGCTTGCCGTCCAGAACAAATTCTCCATGCGCGATGCGATTTCCATAGCGTCCTACAATTGCTCCAAAATATGTCTTTGGATCGCCAAGATAACCGGCGAGCGAATCATAGCCCAGCACCACGTCCGCCACGTTGCCGTTGCGATCTGGAACGTCGAGTGAGACAAGGCGCGCGCCATAAGTCATCACGCGTGCCTTCAATGCGCCATCCTGCAGGGTAAAAATATCGATGGATGTTCCATCCGGCATTGCGCCGAAGACTGCTTTCTTCACTTCCGCGTGCATACATAACCCCTGAAGTCCAATGATGCAAAGCAAGAAAATATACGCGAATGTCCAACGGCTTACTGAATTTTGATCCATCGGGCCACTCCCACCTATTGCAAATGCACTTCGATTACCTCAATTGAGTATGCAGGAAAATTGCGATCAATGTTGGAAGAAACGTTGGTCATCTCGCTTTTTACAGGAACGATTCTTTTCGGATCGGCAATTGAGTTGGTTTCTTCCATGGAGTGTCCTGTGAGAGAGATGATCATAGCCGTTTTGCTGGTCCGTTCCTTGCCGATCAATTGGATCTCCAGTGGTCTAGATTTGGAGGAGGCATTCACTATTTTCAGGTACAGGATTCCTTTCGCCGCGTCGCGGGTCGCCGAATAAAACAGCAGGGGAGCAGCACCCTTGAGGTTCGAATCGAGCACCTGATTTCCAAGATAATTGCTGAACATCGCTTGCGCATAATAGCTGGGTGAGCCGTAACTATGAACCGCATCGTAGCCGATCAGGTCCGGCACCCATTGCGACGCGCCAGGATTTACGTTGATGAACAAAGGAGCATAGCTCGCCATAATGACAATGTCGCTGTTGCGTTCGAGGCCGGTCAACCATGCCGCATCGGCCAGGGCCGCGCCCATGTCTGGCGTGGGCGTTCCCTCGCGCGTGGCCCATTCTCCAACGAAAATCTTCGGGCCATTGCGGTCCGCCTTGTCATAGTGATGGGTATCGTTGAAGAAGTCCTGCGCGCTTCGATAGAAATGTTCGTCGAGGACATCCGGAACGCGGCTGGTAACGGGCGCCGTCGCGATCACCTGCAATCTGGGATAGGATTTCTTGATTGCGTCGAAGAATTGCGCGAACCGTGCATCGTAGCTGCCGGATTTGTCGAATTCGTCTTCGTTGCCAACCTCAACGTAGCGAAGCGGGAACGGATTGGGATGGCCGTCCCTGGCTCGCTCCGCGCCCCATTTTGTATTTAGGTTGCCAGTGACATATTGAATTTCCTCAAGGGCGCTTTCGACGTAAGGTGCAAGGTCGGGGCCGGGAGTTATGCGTTCCCCATCCAGCGAATAGCCAGCATACACGGCGAGCACAGGCTGCATGTGGAGGTCTTCGCACCATTCCAGAAATTCCAGCAATCCCAGGCCATCTGAGCTGCGATAGCCCCACGGACTTCGGTGGGTGGGACGGTCCACAAGCGGACCAACGGTCTTCTTCCACTGATAGCGGTCGGCGATGCGATTGCCCTCAAGAAAATTTCCGCCGGGCAGGCGTAAGAATGCCGGATGCATCGCCGCGAGCTTTTCCATCAGATCGATGCGGTTTCCGTTGGGAGTGTTCTTGTAAGTTGGCGGGAACAGCGATACCAGGCTGAACCAGATACTTCCCGGCTGCGTAACTGACAGCAATAGGTGGTTGCTCGCGGAGGTTGCGATTTCCCCGGTTCGTAGCGTCACTTTGTATTGCTTCCACTCGGGCGTGAGAGATGGAATTGTGACGGATGCAACGACATTGCCGGTATTGTTATTCACCAGACTCATCGTGACGGCGCTGCTGGGATTGCCGTCGGATTTGGCATAAAACGAGCCGGCATAGGCAGTATTCGGTCGCAGCGGGATGCCCCAGTAGCCGTTGTTGACGATGCCGGCGGAATCGGCGCCGTCAGCCTGTTGCACCGTCAGTTTCAGGCTGCTCGATAAAGCGGCGCTCGGTCCGGTGGATTTATCGATTCGCATGGACGCGCGAGCGTTGCCGTTGCGCGATAACAGCCAATGGTCGGCGTGATTCGGATCGTCCTGAAAAGCGCGGTTGCGCACCAGCTCCCCATAGATGCCGCCATCGTAGGAATGATTGATCTCCTCGGTCATCAAGCCATAGAGCGTCGGGCTGGCATTTGCGATGGGACGGTCGACTTGCACTTGCAGAACGGCAGTAGCGTCTTTGCTGGAAGACTGCTGCGCGCTCAACAAAGGCGCGAACGCGAGCAGGCCGAAAATTGTTCCCCATCGTATGAATAGCTGTCGAACCATTGATTGTAGACCTCTGAATCCCGACCCAGAATACCGTAAAGCGGCCCGATCCGCCGATAGTCCGACGACGTGGCCGAGGTGATAGCATATCGTTCGATGATGCCAACGCACCGATCTTCATCATTTCGGACGCTCGTTTTTTTCGGAACATGCGCGCTTCTGGGTTGCCTTTTGCCGACTTTGCTGGTCGCGCAAACTGGAGATTCCTCCGACGGACAAACTGCGCGAAAGCATGCAATAACGGAACTGCTGGCTACTTTGGGCCGCACCGTCATGCCAGCCCAGGCGGCGATCTCGCCGGATGGCCGAGCGGTCGCATGGGTGGCGCCTGTTGCGAACCTGGGTTATCGCGTAAGCCTGAGATTGTTGTACGGTACAGAATCGTCGACGCAGGTTGTGTCATTTCCTGCATCGAATGGCCAGAGCGAAAATAAATGCAGTGAGAGCCAAATAGCCTGGTCGCCAGACAGCCGCCAAATTGCGTTTGAATCGGACTGTGCCACGCCCGGTCAGCAGCAGATATTTGTGACTGGCGTGGATTTGAATCGGGCCGCTGACTACAGCGCCGTTCCTGCGCCACGCCAATTGACTTCATTGCAGGGCTACATACATGACCTCGCGTGGTCGCCTGACGGCAAGCGGATCGGCTTTCTATTCGTTGAAAACGCCACTCGGCCGCCGGGCGCTCTGGCCGCCATGAAACCAGCCGTAGGCGTCATCAGCGCCCAGACCATGGCGGAGGTCCAACGGGTTGCGGTCGTCGATGTGGCTGGGGCGGACCATGCCATGCCCCTGGTCACCGAAGTAACTCCGGCGAGTTTGCATATTTATGAATATGATTGGTCGCCAAACTCGAAAGATATGGCGTATATCGCCGCCGCTCCTCCAGGAGTAGACAACTGGTGGGTGGCACAGCTTTATACTCAGGCGGTCGATGGCGGCAGGCCTCGGTCGATCCTGAGACCAAAGATGCAGATTGCCGTGCCCCGATATTCCCCGAACGGGAAGCAGATCGCTTTCATTGGCGGACTGATGAGCGATGCGGGCATCACGGGCGGAGATATTTATTTGATTTCCTCCGCGGGCGGCGCGGCGAGAGACTTGACGGCAGGTCGCAAGGCTACTCCAGCATGGCTGCATTGGTTCGACGATCGGCATCTTGGATTTACGGAAATCGTGGATGGCGAGTCCCGCTTCAGCATCATCGACCCAGCCACTGGCACCGAGGACAAATCTGCGCGGGTGACATTTCCAGAGACCATTGGCACCGGCGAGCGTCAGTTGAGCATTTCGTTTCCACGAACCGCCGGTCGAGGCATCGTTGCGGCACTCATCAAGACGAGCTTCGACGCACCGCCTGAAATCTGGGCCGGCCCGTTGAATCACCTCTCGCAGATTTCTCGCCTGAACGATTCATTGCAGCCGGACTGGGGAAAAACTGAGAGCCTTACATGGAACAACGAAGGCTTTCGCGTACAAGGCTGGTTGATGTATCCCAGGCACTACGATCCAAAGAGGAAATACCCGCTCATTCTGTGGGTGCACGGCGGGCCGTCCAATAAGACGATGCCACGCTGGCCTTCCGTCAGCTATACGCCAGTCGCCTTTTCCGCCGTGGATGATTTTGTATTGATGCCGAATCCGCGCGGAAGCTACGGTGAGGGAGAAGCCTTTACCCAAGCCAATCGCAAGGACTTCGGCCACGGAGATTTGCGCGATCTGCTTGCCGGAGTGGATACAGTGACGAAAGAGTTTCCTATCGATCCTGATCGGGTGGGCATCACGGGCTGGAGCTATGGCGGGTTTATGACCATGTTTGCCGTTACGCAAACGCACCGCTTTCGCGCGGCTGTCGCGGGCGCGGGTATCTCCGACTGGAAAAGTTATTATGGAGAAAATTCCATCGACCAGTGGATGATTCCGTTCTTCGGGGCCAGCGTGTACGACGACCCCGCTGTTTATGCGAAAAGCTCGGCGATAAATTTCATCAAGAATGCAAAGACTCCGATGCTGATCGTGGTGGGCGATCGCGACGGAGAATGTCCGGCGCCCCAATCGTTTGAGATGTGGCATGCGCTGCGGGCCATGCACGTGCCGGTCGAGCTGGTCGTATATGCAAACGAGGGTCACGGATTTTCAAAGCCGGACG
>JBOGLY010000274.1:0-5176 GCA_050746425.1 Acidobacteriaceae bacterium | reverse complement strand
GACCAGCTCTGCGTCGACCAGTAAATTCCCTTCAACTGCGCCAGTGCAGCGTAACTGGAGCTTTCAGCGGGTGGTCAAATGTCCCGGTGGAAGCCATCTGCAGGCGGGCCTGCTTCAGCGCGAAATACCATTTCGCTGGACGATCGGCATCGTCGATCAGCATCAGCGATGGATTGAACTGCAATCCGTGCGCCTGCTGAATCATGGTCTGGCGGTCCTGCTCCACGAACTGCCTGCCAAAGGCCTTCGCAATCTGGGTTACAAACGGAACACGGAAAAAAATGTTCCACGCAGCGTACACATCGATGCGAGATGTCGTGGCGGTGATTGGCGTGACTGTGGTCAGGCTGGAAAACCATTTATCTCCGCACCGAATCGTCTCGTAACGCCGGTTCGGCAGCACAAAATCGATCGTAGTCAGAACCGGCTGACCGTACACGCCCAGCAGTTTATAGGGTGCGCTGTTGGCCGACGGCGCGTGCGCGGTCATGCGGAAACCTTGTGGAATCGGCTCAAATTGCTTCTCCTTCACGTGGATGCTGGCGCCGCTTCGCCACCACCAGGCCTGATGCACGAATGGGCCGTGCGCGGGATCCATCAGCCCGATGATTCCGTGATCGACATTGCACGGCAAACTCGCTGCCAGATGCGCCCAGCGATAACGCGGTCCGAATTTCTGTACCTCCGGAACCGTGGGCAATGCCGTTGCATCCTCGGCGCGCACGCGGCCAGAGCCAGGCGCGGGCAAAAAAACCCACGCATAGCCATCGCGCTCCACGCAGGGAAACGCAGTCGCGTAGATCCGGCTGCAATCCAGCGTGTCTTCCGGCGTTAGCGACGGAATCTCTTTGCATTGGCCGGTGACAGGTTCAAATTTCCAACCATGATATTTGCATTTGACGCCTGAGGCGTCGAACGAACCGTAAGAAAGCGGGATGCCTCTGTGCGGGCAGCTATCTCGCATTGCAAAAAGCTTGCCTGGTTTCGTCCGGCCCAGCAGCAATGGGATGCCTAGCAGCATCGCGGTCGCAGTGCGGCCAGCACGCAGCCGATCGCCGCGCATCGCGGGATACCAATCGTCGTAGATCAGCGTTGCAACCGGTGGCGCCGGCTGCTGCAAAGGAGTACCGCTCGATGATGGAGGAGAAGCCATATTCGCTGCGATCTTCTTTTCAGAAACGATTCTTCAACCTAACTATATGCTCGAAGTTTCACTGAGGACGCCGCGGGGTCATTTCATTTTTCTTCGCGAATCAATTTCCCATTTTGCAGGCGAAAGCGCAGCCCGCGCCAAACGACAGTATCGTCGGCAAAGCTCCAGAACCACACGCCGAGCGCGACCAGATCGCGCAGGGGTAGTAGCCAAAGATCGCGGAGCGTTGCACGGTCGCCGAGCACGCCTACTCCGACGCAAAGCGCGGCCGCGAACCGCACGCAGAGCATGGCGCTCAGCAGCGCAATGCTGTCGAGTGAAGCGGCGGAAGCAATGACGTTGGCGACCGCCCACGGTAACCCAAACGTTACCAGGAGGCCCAGATAACCGCGCGGGCGAGAGGCGCGCACGCCGCGCGCCCAGCGCAATTGATGCGTCAGAAATTCGGAAAACGTGTATGCCGGGACTGAGGTTTCAACAATCTCGCGCGCCATCTCTATCCGGTAGCCCGCCTGAAAGATGCGCGCTCCCAGTTCGTAATCGTCCGCAAGACAATCGACCAGCGGGCGGAGGCCACCAATCGCATCGAGCGCTTCACGCGTGAATGCCAGCGTGGAGCCGAGGCCGAAGCGCAGCCCCTTTTCCAACCACCGCGCCGTAAGCGCGCCGGGCATAAAATCCGTCGAGATGCCCAGCGACTCCAACCGCGAGCCCAATGTTTTATGAGCGCGACCACGGTAGAGCGCCGTCACCATTCCGACCGGCTTGCCTGTCCCGTCGGCAATCGCAAACGCCGGCATAACATGGCGCAGGTAGCGCGGAGACACGCGAATATCGCTGTCGTTGATGAGCAGATGATCGTAGCGCGCATTGTCAACCATCTGGACCAGGTTGCCAACTTTGCCGTTCGCGCCCAGGATCTCCGGACAAATTACTAAACGAATATTCTTCTCGGGAAATTCCTGCTGCAATTGCTGGATCGATGCAACGGCTGGCTCCTCCATGCTGCTGGCGCCAAAAACAATTTCATACTCGCCGGGATAATCCTGCTTGCAGTGGCTGACGAAGCCTGAATACATCTCCGGATCGACACCTTTTACCGGCTTCAGAATGCTGACTGACGGGAAATACGCCGGCAACGGCTGACGGCAGCTTCTCAGGAAGGCGCGCGCCCCTCGGAAGACAAACAGCGCGTAGACCATCGCCGCCAGGGTCAGCGCGGCAAACAGAGCGGCGACGATCTGGGCGGCGAGAAATTCGTTATGTGTCGGCATCAGGAAGGGCTGAGGACATTATCGTTCCTAACGAAGTGTAAACTTTGCCCTCGATTCGAATTGGCGAAATATCGCAGGTCATTCTGAACTACGCGAGAAAACTCGTCTTTCATTTTTGTTAGAAATACAGGGATTCTTCGCTGCGCTCAGAATGACGAACGTATTCTCGACTGACGCTTCACTCATACCGCAGCGCATCGATCGGATCGAGGTTCGCCGCTTTCCAGGCCGGGTAGATGCCAAAGATCAAGCCGATCGCACAGGAGACGATGAAACCTGTGAGGGCCCAGAAGGTGGAGACGAATGCCGGAATTGCGGGCAAAATCAGCCGCACCGCCAGCGTAAGCGCACCGCCAAGCAGAACGCCGATCACGCCGCCGACCGCGCAGAGCGCGATGGCCTCAATGGTGAATTGCAGCAGGATGGTGCGCCGGGTCGCGCCGATCGCCTTGCGGACACCGATCTCGCGCGTGCGCTCCGTGACCGAAACCAGCATGATGTTCATCACGCCGACCCCTCCTACGATCAGGCCGACGCTGGCCACGCCGATCATAAAAATAAAAATACCTCCGGTCAGTTGATTCCATATGCGGGTGATGGCATCGGGACCGAAAATGGCAAAGTTGTCCGGCTGATTGAAACGGACCTTTCGCTGGATGCGAAGGGTCTGCTCAATCTCGTCGTACACGAGCTGCTTGTTCGATTCCTTGTCATATTTCACCGCTATCCAATAGTCGAGGATTTCCGGATGTATCTTGTGGAAGGTCCCGATGGGGAAATAGGCGGCGTTGTCTTCCGGATTTTTTCCTCCGCCGAATGCCGTCTTGCGCTTTTCCATCACCCCTATCACACGGAAATCTTCCCCGTCGATTTCCACTTCCTTGCCCAATGGGTCTTCTTCGCGAAACAACTGGTCCGCCGTATCGTGGCCCAGCACAACCACGTTTGAATGTTTGTCCTGCTCGTATTGCGAGAAATAGCGCCCGACCGGGATGTTGACGGTGTCTACTTCCGGCTCGGAGACCGTGTTCCCTTCGAGGATGGTGTGCTGCACCGAGCGGCCCTTGTACTTCACAGCGATATCGCCCATATTCAAAGCGAAGTTCTCATATCGCAATTGCGGGGAGACCGCGATGACATGGGGTAACTTGGCGAGCGCCTGGGCGTCTGCCATGGTCAACTGCTTGCGAGCCAGCATTTCAGCTGTGGGGCGCACGGCGATGACTGGAAATCGAAATATCCAATAAACGTCGGTACCGAAGGAAGCCACCATGTTCGCGACATTTTGATTCAGGCCATTGATAAACGACGAAAGCGCGATGACCGTGGTCACGCCAATCACGATTCCAAGGATTGTGAGGCCCGAGCGCATTTTGTTGGCCCGAAGCGTATCCATTGCCATGCGGACGGATTCACCGGATTTGCTGGAACGTATTCCGCGCCTCATAGCTCCGACCTCAACGCGACGATAGGATCGAGCTTGGCGGCCTTGCTGGCGGGATACACGCCGAAGAAAATTCCGACCGAGGTAGCCAGCAGCAAGCTCACTAGCACAGACCACAGAGCGATTGTCGTTGGGAAACCGATGATCATGGTGATCACTTTCGCAATGGTGATTCCTCCCACCACGCCAATCAGCCCGCCCACCAGCGCCATCGCGGCGGACTCGATGAGGAACTGCATCATCACATCTCTGCGGCGAGCGCCAAGCGCCTTGCGAACGCCAATCTCGCGCGTCCGCTCCGTCACCGAAACCAGCATGATGTTCATGATGACAATGCCGCCGATGACCAGCGAGATGGTCGCGATGCCGATGGCGACGCCAAAGAAGCTTTGGGTGAAGCTTTTGAACAGGCCGACAAAGCTCGCATTCGTGTCGATGCTGAAGCTGTCTTCTTTGCCGACTGCGTCGTGCCGGCGCGCGCGAAGAATCGTCCGCATTTCATCGGAGGCCCGTTCCAGCGTTGCGCCAACGCCGCCCGCCTTGCCGTAAATTGTGATTGAGTCATTCGACCCGTACACGGCCTGATACGTGGAAATTGGCATTCCAACAAAGTTGTCCTGGCTCTGCCCCAGAGTCTTTCCCTGGCGCTCCACCACTCCTATGACGGTATAAGGAACGCCATCCACGCGTATTTCCTTGCCGATCGGGTCGCCGATGCCCATCACATTATCCACGATGTCATCCCCGACGATGGCCACATGGGCGTCGTGCTGCAACTCCGCCTGGGTAAACGAACGGCCTTCGGCGAGGTTGTAGTTGTACATGGTCAGCATGTCCGTGGTCCAGCCGCGGATGCTGACGCCAGTGGCCGACTGATGGTGCGATACGACGTTGCCGGTGGTCGAGATCTCAGCACCAACCGCGGTACAAGCCGTGCATTGCTGCGCAACCGCCTCATAGTCCGCCATGCGAAGAATCTTGCGCTTCTGATATTTCAAGTACTGTTCGCTGCTCGTGATCACCTGCGGCATCTGGCTGGCCGTAAATACGTCTGCCCCGTAGCCGTATACCTTCGTCGCCACGTATTTGTTCACGCCGTTGATCATTGTCACGATCATGATGACCGATGCCACGCCGATGACCACGCCAATCAGCGTCAGAATCGAGCGCATCTTGTTCGCCCACAGCGATTGCAGCGCGATTTTCAACGACTCCCGAAATCCCATGCGTGTTCTTCTCTGGTCTCGACCGGCGCCAAACAAATCAGGCGCTCATCTTCGGGGCTCGCCATCCTGAGAGTAGCGG
>JBOGLY010000273.1:0-5178 GCA_050746425.1 Acidobacteriaceae bacterium | reverse complement strand
ACCGAATACCATCCATGCTGCTTGCCGCTAAAAATGGCGGATTCCCTCATCCGTATTACGTTTTGAACACCGGACGCAAGAATGGCTAGAGCCATGAAGGCAGCCGCACCTGATATCATGTCGCGTTTCCCTGGTTTGTCTATTGTCAGAAGCGCGAAGGCAGAAATGCAAGCCGGCCAGAATAGCGCTGCTATATATCGATCCAAAAATTTAACGGAAAGGTACATGACAGCGCAAAAAGCAAAGAGAGAGCCAAACAACATCAATAGGTTCCGAAGCTGCCTCCTGGAAGGAGCTCTCGCACTTACTGCAAGGCATAATATGAAGAGGATGAAGACATAACCATGCCTCACAACAAAAAGCAGTAGATGTCGTGATTGATGCATAATTACACTGATCTGACGGCGCGGGTCAAACCTCGGGGCAATTCCTTCATTAAAGTAACTCGGGTCAAACCAGGGAGGATAGGTCGCATCTTGATCGTGGTCAAAAGACAACACAATGGGATGTGACATCAGTTCTGTTTGAGGGTGCTTTAGGTTAACTTTTGAATCCCCGAACCTGGCGATTTGGTTATTGAGAAGGTGTTCCGGTTCCGTCCCGTCAACGCACCATGCGTAGTTAAGCCTCGCCGAGTCGCCAAGGTCGAGACGATGCTTCTGCAGAGTCAAGGCAGCGATGTAAGGCGCGCAAACTACGAGAAATACAATCGTAGCTGAGGCAAGTTTCCACGCTGAAGATTTCAATTGTCCGTCGCGATGCAGAACGAATGCCAACAGCATAAAAGAGAGAAGAGCGATCACAAAACCTGGCGATTTCACGAGATAGGCGGCGCCTAGAAAGATCCCAATACCTAGGTATGCAAGAATGCTTCCCGTATCGATAGCTCGGACGATGTTTCCGAATGCAAGCAGCAGTACGCTAGCAAATAACCCATCCACGCGAATCTTTCCGGGGCTAAACTCATTGAGCCAGCTCAAGAATATGATTGCAAAAGACGTGACATAGACCGAAGAATTAGAGAACGCCCAACTCAGCCGATCTTGACGGCCGGCATCGTTACGATCGCGCAGCTTCAATATCCCGCGAACGAAGAACCACGTACATCCTATGCTCGCGAGAAATATCGCATAATTTACCCAGTAGAAAGCCCCCAGTCCTGCATTCTTCCGAAATGATTGAATTTTTCTGCAATCGCCAGTAACGCAGGATACCCTGGGTTCCAGAGGCCGTTTACTGCCTCATGCCATCTCTGATGCGCTAGGGAGCTGGCAATGTCCATGTAGGAAATTGCGTCGCCGTCAAGTTGATATGGATCATAGCGAACATAGCCAAGCATCACCGTAGCCGCACAGGCCACGTAGCTCAGCACAAGAAAATTACGGCGTAGCCAAGTGTGCATAGCGCTCCAAGCCTGAACGTCACGATTGCGGCGCCCAAACCATCTCAGTCTCTTCAAACAGAACCACGCTAGCGGGAACCAGCAAGACGATAAGCTCGCCGAAGATCCGCGCCTCCAAAATCATGCCGTAGATCAGCATGACGCAAACCCAGGGGAGCATCAGAACCACGATATACATCCGCAGACCTGAATTGTCTATTCTCGACCAGAAGACGATCGGGATAAGCCACAGAAAACCGCAGGTGCTGGCTAGCGCCGGCCAGTCTTGGAGATGTCTAAGGAATTGGATGTTATCTCGAAGATGACTATATTCCTCGCTGCGCACACCATAGAAATGGTGCTTGATCAGGAGCCTGATGCCGAACCAAAGCGCAGTCAGAAATACAATGAACAAGGCCGGGACGGCAGCATGCCTTCGCATCCGTTCCTCTTTTGGGAGGCCGCAGAAGAATTCGATTGCTAAGACAGCAATAGGAATAGCATGGTTTCCCGGTTGAGCGTACCGGCGACAAAAACAACAGAAAAGAAGAAGAACCTTCGACTCCTTATCAGCCACATTCCAGCCGCAAAAAACGCGAGCGCGAGGAAATCATACGGATACGTCCAGGATTGTTCATACCGCACAACATAGGTGCTCTGAGCGGCATAAATACAGACCCATGGAACTAGCCAAGCGAGCCTCCCGGTCTTTGAGAAGCTCCGGTAAATCGAGGTAATGCAATACGTTGAAATGAGGAAGGCGGGAACGCTAACGAGGAAGATGGCCATATACTTCGGGTCGGAAAGATTGCCTGACTCGAAGTGGCTGCACAATCGCCGTACCCAACCGGAATTCTCGGCCCACCTCATTGGGAACATCATTAAAAACCTTCCTTGATACGGCATCCGTTCCCTCCCCTCCATATAGAGCGATAGGGATATATATGGGCGTACGTTGTCTATCCACGAACGTACGAGCACAATCGATCCGGCAAAGATCAAAATAATATTTAGGGATTCGATCCCACGAACAGGACGAACCCAAAAAGGCTTGTTAACACCCGTGCTGTCGGCTCGATTCGGCATCCCTGGCGCGTGTTTCATAAGTGGATTCGGTCTTGATCGAGTGGCTTACGTCGATTCAGGCATTCAGCGAATAGTGTCGCCTGGAAGAACTGGATGTGCAAGGGTAAAATCCGCGCTGTCGAACCCGGGAATCGAACGTGCGCGAGTTGGTATACTCGCTACGGACCCAACTTTTATAAGTACCAGGACAGCCTTATAGCAGGCCAGCGCTCGGTTTCTGGACCACGTCCCGCAGGATGAGCATCTAGATAGATTTTCGATCTGCCGGAACTCGTCGCTGAAATTCAATCATGCGCATACCCTACCCAACGCGAATCAACATCAATCACGTGTTGATTGTGGCGGTGCTGCTGCTGCTGGCACAGCTGCTGGACGGCACCGATCCTGTATTCGCGTTTTTGGCCTGTCTGTCGCTGGTTTTCAGCGCGATGGCGTTCAACCTTTTGAATGGCCTGGGAACAACCAGCGGTGCGTATGTAATTTTCATGGCAATTCCCACATTCATCATTCTGATTTTTATCAAGGTTTTTACGTGGGAGCCTTCGAACCGTCATTTTGAACAGCCGCTGATCACAATTTCCGCCACGGCGCTTGGTTGGGCGGGCATTCTGGCGGCGGCAGGCTTGAGCCGCAGATTCTCCACCACCAAAAACATTGTCCAGTTCAAAGCGCGAGACCTGGAAAACCTGAAAAACACTTCCGCTGGTTTGTTGGTAATCGGACTATTCAGCCAAATCCTTTTGACCAACTACAACACCGGGGCCAACGGGACCTTTTGGGCAGCGCTGAACCAACTGAATATCTTCATTCCGATGGCGACGATTCTCGCTACGTATTACGAAATATGCATCAGCCGCGGACAGCGCAGTATGAACTGGATCGTGCTCGCCAGCATCTTTTATGTCGCCGGGTTCGGTTTCATTGCCGCTTCCAAGCAGGGGATGTACGCTCCGTTCTTTTCGTATTTTCTGGTATGCGCGGCGCTGGAATATCGCTTCCGCCCGCTTCAGGTCATCGGCATTCTGGCGTGGCTGGCATTCGCAGTCGGATTCATGTTCCCGTGGGCCCAGTATGCCCGTGCCATGACTCGCCAGCCGACGCTAACCGGTACCGTCGAAGCTACGATCAGCCTGCTGAGGAACCCAAACACGATCCCGGCCATGTATCAGTGGTATTCCGATTCCTTGAAAATGAATGAGGACATCAATCAGGTGTCGCTGTGCTACGACCATCCGAAGGGCTTGATGGACCGCGAGTCCTTGATTTGCCAGGACGACCGGCTTATCGACCTGACGGAGCACACCGGACCCGTGGGGCCGAGTTATCTGATCGCCGGCTTTGAAATGGTGGTCCCGCACATGCTGTGGCCGGGCCGAGTGAATCTCTCTTTGGGCAATATTTACGGACGGGAAACGGGCGAGTCCGGCTCCGAGGACTATACAACCGCGGTGGCCTTTGCCCCGATCGGAGATGCGTTCCGGGAGTTCGGATGGTCCGGCATCG
This sequence comes from Acidobacteriaceae bacterium, assembly GCA_050746425.1. Taxonomy (GTDB): domain Bacteria; phylum Acidobacteriota; class Terriglobia; order Terriglobales; family Acidobacteriaceae; genus JAKAAZ01. The sequence continues at coordinate 1,208 of JBOGLY010000273.1, read as the reverse complement.
TGGTCGTAATGCCAATTATGTATTTCCTTACATTTATTTTTCTCAACAATGTGTTTGGAGATGCACGTGAAAGCCCATGGGGACTGGTGATTGTCGCTTATGCTGCCTTTGCCGCGCCTGGCCTGCTGTTGCCGGTCCATCCCCAGCTATGGGGCCATTACGTCCCGCTGATTCTGATCGTGATGTGGACCACTAGGTATATTGCGCCGCAGGTCGCGGTTCTCTTCGGGTTTAGAAAAATACAGGCAAAAATCGTCCAGCCGGGGACAGAGCTGGTGCCGAAGGCCAGAGAAGTTCGCAACATCCTGTAGCTGAGAGATTAAATTTACGGGCAGGCGGGTATGCGACGGCGCACTGCAGCCGGACATGTCATCCAATTGATTATCGGGTGACACGGGATTCGTCCGGTCTGGCCGACCCCATTCTCATGGAAGAGGAAATGAAAGCAATGGCTCTTGTCAATCCTTCTCGAATGAAATTTCCGGCTTTAGCGCCGACGCTTAGTGTTGCGATCTGTCTCATCGTTCTGGCCGCATTCTTGCTCCCTGGTGCTACCGGAACGGCCGCGGTTCATTCGCAAGTCCGGCGGGCGATTCACACTGACGCCACGGCCAGTGCCGCGCCGTGGTGGCGACACGCGATTGTCTACGAGATTTACCCGCGCAGTTTTCAGGACACGAATGGCGATGGCATCGGAGACATCGACGGCATCATCCAGCGCCTGGGCTATCTGCAAAAGCTCGGCGTCAACGCCATCTGGCTGACCCCAATTTATCCGTCGCCTCAAAAAGATTTTGGGTACGACATTTCGAACTACGAAGCGATCGACCCGATGTTTGGCTCTATGGCAGATTTCGATCGCCTGCTCGTTGCGGCAAAGGCGCACCACATCCGCGTAATTATGGACATGGTGATGAACCATACCTCCGATCAATCGCCATGGTTCAAGGAAAGCCGCAGCTCCCGCAATAACCCAAAGCGCGACTGGTATGTGTGGCGTGACGGGAAAGGACCGGGCATTCCGCCCAACAACTGGGAGAGCGACTTCGGAGGCTCCGCGTGGACCTACGACAAGACGACGAAGCAGTGGTACTACCATAAATTTTTAGCGGCGCAGCCGGACCTAAACTGGCGCAACCCGGCGGTCGAGAAAGCGATGTTCAATGTCTGCCGGTTCTGGCTCGATAAGGGAGTGGCTGGCTTCCGTC
>JBOGLY010000272.1:0-5184 GCA_050746425.1 Acidobacteriaceae bacterium | reverse complement strand
ATATCTCTCAATCGGTCATGAGGTCGCAGCGTCGGGCTGCCGTTGAGGACCGGGGTTGGGCGAATAGAGCAACGCGAGTTTTTGCAATCCTAATTTACGCTGGCAAGGAAGTGAAAATATGTTGAAGACCTTAAGTGTTTTGCATACGCCGGAGCTTTTGCACGCTCTGGCGTCGATGGGACATGGTGATGAGCTTGCGATTGTGGATTGTAACTTTCCCGCAGTTTCTGTAGCGCAGCGGTTGGTGCGTCTGGACGGGGCCGACCTTCCAACGGCATTGCGGGCGTGTCTGCATCTGTTTCCGCTTGATACGTTCGTTAAAGATCCCGCGATTCGGATGATGCAGGTGCATGCGCCGGACGAAGTCCCAGAAGTGCAACAGGACTGCCAAAAGATCATCGATGAAGTTGAGGGGAAACGGTGGGTGCTTGCCGGAATTTCTCGCGAAGCCTTTTATGAACGCGCGCACAAAGCGTACGCAGTGCTGCTGACCGGTGAGCCGCGCGGATACGGCTGCATAATTATCAAGAAGGGCGTGATACTTCCTTCCAAGGCAGATTAAGCCGACATTGGATAACAGCCAGGTTGCGAAGAAATCAGGAGAGAGATGCGGACATTCACTGGTATTTTGCTTGCCGTCGTCGCGGCTGTCATCGCTGCCCCAGCCTTTGCCGTGCCACCGCCATCGAATGCGAATGCGGTAAATGTCACCGCCACGTGGAACCATGTCGAGCGCGTCTCCGACACCATTCCAACGACCCAGCATTTGGCCAGCGCATACACATTGCGAAGCAATCCGTTGAACAAACCTTTGCTGAAGGCGCTGCGGGACCTCCATACCCAGGACACGCGGCTTCAATTGTGGTACACCGTCCCCAGGCAGGCGGTCGCGGAGTTGAAAGAACCAACGGCCACGGAGACCTTTTGGAATTTCAAATATATCGACCCGCTATTCAGCGATTTTTATGCAAACACTTCGGGAAGGCGGCACGTGAACTTCGGCACCATTCCGCGCTGGATGTTCGAAGTCCCCCCAATAGATGTTCCCATCGACCCGGGTGCTTCTTTCCACGCCTATGCAAAGGGAACGACCGGCGCGTTGCTTAAGGATCCCAGCGGACAGCAGTTTGCCGCATATCAAGTGCGTATTTACAAGTGGTATACGCAGGGCGGATTTACCGATGAGATTGGCAAATATCACAGATCCGGCCATCACTACAAGATCAGTTATTGGGATGTGTTGAACGAACCAGATTTCGAAAACAAGATCACAGTCGAGCAGTACACGAAAATCTACGACGCAGTCACCCAGGCGATTCACAAGATCGATGCGAACGTGCAGTTTTTTGGGCCGGAGATTTCAGGCGCCGAAGTTCCGTGGGCGAGATATTTTTTAAACCCGAAGAACCATGCGCCTGGCGCGCTGCCGGTCGAATGGTTCAGCTTTCACAACTATGTGGACGCGCCCAACGATCCGGCGACATGGCAGGCGAGGTATTTCACTGGCCAGCCATCAAGCGCCACGGACGGCGCGCCGGCGCAGGCGCTTGTCGGCAGAATTCAGCATGTATTGAAAATACGCGATGAGTTGTCACCGAAGACGAAGGTCATCATCGACGAGCTTGGTACGTTCAACTTAGTAAAGCCGGGCGAAGACGCATGCAGCGCCGTCGAACCGTATCGCGCCTACAAGCCGCTCTACTGGGTTGCGATTGGCGCGAATTGGGCGGACAATTTTATTACCGCGGAGAAACTTGGGAGTCCAATCTTCAGCATGTCGCAACTGCTTGGCTATCCGACTCAATGCCTCTCAATCACGATGGTCAATTGGGACACGGCGCACCCCAACGCCCATTATTGGGTGCTGAAGCTTATCAACGATAACTTTGGTCCTGGAGACAAGCTGGTTCGCACGGAGTCGTCGTCGCCTGATGTAGTCGCGCAAGCATCCATTACACGATCTGGGCGCAAGCTTCTGTTGGTGAATACCAGCGATCGGACGGTCACGGTAGACCTGTCGAACAGCTATAGAGGCGCAGGGCTTGGGGCTGAGGTCGTTGACGAGGCTTCGGGCGAACAGCCGCCACGGAATGAGCAGGTGATGAAGCAGCACATCACGCTCGCGCCATTTGCCACTGCGGTCGTTTCGCAAGCAACCAAGTGAAGATGTTTGGCGAACAAAATTGGCGGAACGCAGGTTCCTCCGCTCAGTCGCTGCAGCGACTTCGGTCGAATGACAAATCTCACGTTAGTTGAAGTCATCGGTGTCTGAAGGAAAACTAACTTATGGGCACAGCCCCACCTAAAGGCGAAACGTTAGGTCGTGGACGTAATGGTTTCGCTCGCGTGGAGACAATAGTCACTCTGCTCCTGCTTCTGATTCTCTCAATCGGTTCTTCCTCCGCGCAGAACCTTTCTTTTGGAAATCGCGATGCCAGGCCGGTTCCGGAATGGCTCTACCGGTCCACTATTTACGAGCTGTGGCTCGACGCGTTCAGCAAGGAGGGGAACCTGCAGGGCGCGATTTCAGGCTTGCAACACATCGCGGATCTTGGCGCGAACATCGTGTATCTCAGTCCAATCGCGAAATATTCTTCGAAGCCTTACGCGTCTCCTTATAGCGTTGCCGATTACAACGCGATCGACCCGTCCGTTGGCACGTCACAGGACTTGCGCGACTTTGTTTCCGCGGCGCACAATCTGCATTTGAAAGTGATGCTCGACATCGTTTACTACCACACTGCGCCCGACAATATCATGATGAAGGAGGACCCATCTTTTTTCGTCAAGACGCAGGACGGCAAGATTGCCCGTGGGTTCTGGCCGCAGCCGCTTCCGAACTACAAGAACCCGAAAGTACGCAAGTACCTGATCGACAGCCTGGTTTATTGGGTGCGCGATTTCGGCGTGGATGGGTTTCGTTGTGACGTGGGTGCGGGCGTTCCGGAATCGTTCTGGGATGAAGCAAGAAAGGCCTTGGACAAGGTGAATCCCGACGTGATTCTATTGTCGGAGTCGGACCGTCCGGACGATCAACTGCAAGCCTTCGACATCAATTACAACTTCCAGTACTACCTGACGCTCGCATCGGTTGTGCGTGATGGAGCGCCCGCGATCAAGTTGCGCGAAATCTGGGAAACGACGCACTCTACGATGCCGCGCGGGGCCAGGGAACTGCACTATACCGACAATCACGACTGGCCGAGGTCCGTTCTTCAGTTTGGAGAAAAGGGGTCGATGGCGGCCAACGTGCTCGATTTCACCCTTGACGGCATTCCCTTCGTCTACAACGGCCAAGAGGTTGCCGATCCGAGTGCGACTTCCTGGAGAAAACTTTCGCCCATCCGATGGTCCGATCCCGGAAATCCGGCGGACGAAAAATTCATTCAGACAACTTTGGAGCAATATAAGAAGCTCTTTGCCATGCGCGCGTCCGAGCCGGCGTTGACCTCGGGCAGCGTTATCTGGATCGACAACACAGCGCCTGACAGCGTTCTAAGTTTCTTGCGTAAGAAGGGCAACTCGGAAATTCTGGTCATCGTGAATCTGTCGAACCGTGAGGTCAATGTGACTGTCGATCTGCCCGTCATGGATTATTTCAAGGTGCAAAATTTGCTGACCCCCGGCTACACGTGGTTTCAACTGTATTCCGGGCGAGTGTCCGCAAATTTGGGAGCGTTTGGATACATCGTCGGCAAAAGAGTTCCTCTTGCGCCGCTGCAGGACGATCGCTAAGACGATCGGACAACTCCGGAAGTTATCTCAGCGATTTCCGGAAAATATCTTGAAATGATTGGCCTAGCGGCGGCGGGCTATGTGAGGCAACTGCTTCGATGGGAAGAGCTTCTCTGCTGTTGTTTCCCGGATCTCCGGACCGCGTGGCATTTGTAAACAGCCGCGGATGCCGAGTTGGCTATCCTACTCGATTGAGGAAAACACAGTATGAATAGACGTCGCTTACTAAAATATCTTGCCGCCGTCCCCGCCATCGGAGCCGTTACGAACACGCTTTCGGCTCCCCTGTTTGGGGCCGCGACGCCGTTCGTTGGTCCTGCCACGGAAGTCACTCCAGCGCTGACGAACTACCAGCGCCTGCGCTTTGGCTGCTCCTATCACTTCAGCACGCCTACGTTCACTGGAGACGATTACGATGTGGGGAAGGCACCGGCGACTGTCTACAATCCGACACATCTGGATGTGCGTCAATGGATTCGCGTCGCGCATGGAATGGGCGCGAAGTACGCGGTGCTGACGGCAAAGTATATGTCCGGTTTCGCCTTGTGGGATTCGACGGACATCAACGGCTTGAATTACAGCGTCGCGGCGAGTGGAAACAAGACCGATGTCGTCGCGGCGTTTGTGTCTGCCTGCAAGGAATACGGCCTGCGGTCCGGATTTTACTATTGCATTCTCGATCCGCACAATGAAGGAAAGTTCGACTGGAACGCGATGGTTTCGGACAAATACTTCGCCTTGATCAAGCGTCAGGTTACGCAACTTCACTCAACCTATCCGGACACGTTTTATCAGTTATTCGATATCACGTGGAAGCTCACGCCAGCGCAGCGTTGGGAGTTGTATCGACTGGTCAAGTTCTACAACTCAAACTGCATCGTCGTTGACAACCAGGGGTTCAAGCAGAGCCGGGTGAATCAGGGCCGGTTCTGCGAGCAGGCGAGCTGGCCGACCGATGTAATCAACGGGGAAGACACTTTGCCGCCGCTTGAAGGACACAATCCGCACGTGACGTTTGAGGGCAAAGAGTACTACATGCCATTTGAAACATGGTTGCCCACTGGCCCCATTTACCCGCCGATGCCAACCATGCATACTTGGTTCTGGCATCCGTGGTACAAGCCGCAGAGCGCGCGCGTGATCGCTGAGGCGTACCGCGATTGCATGAGCAGGAACGCCAACTTGCTTTTGAATCTGGCGCCGGACAATACCGGTCGTCTTCCAGAGGACCAGGTGGCGACGATGCACCGTGTCGCTGAACTGATTCGGGAACCAAACCAGCATTGCTGAAATTTGAGAAGCTCTGCAGAAATGAAGGAATTCACATGAAGAGATCTGAACTGAACCGATACATTCTCGACGCGAAAGCATTTTTCGCGGAAAACCATTTCGTGCTGCCTCCGTTCGCGGAATGGACGCCGGAAGAATGGAAACGACGCGGCGCGGAAG
>JBOGLY010000271.1:0-5187 GCA_050746425.1 Acidobacteriaceae bacterium | reverse complement strand
GTTCTTTCCTCCGCAGGTGGCAGGCGCGGGAACCACCGGATTTGTGAAAGGAGTGACATATTATCCGTTCCGTATCGACCACGATGAAAAGTACAATCACACGGCCCATTTGCAGTATCAAATCGGCCGCCGCGGTCCTTGGTTCGGCTTTAACTGGCGACTGGATAGCGGCATGGTGGCAGCATCCACGCCTTGCTACAACCCGCTGTCACACGATCCAAACAGTTCGTGCCCAAACAGCTCAACCACGCTGAACGGCCAGCCTGCGGTGGCGTTGGTGGACAACAACATTCCGGCTACCACCAATCCTGTAACTGGCGCGAATGTTTATCTCCCTTTAACCGCTGACCAGGAGTTTCAGGCAGGATTGAGCTGCAACGGGGTGAAAGCGACCGGCTCAAACCAACTAGGCGTGCAGCCGATACCGGGACCAGGCAACCCGTATGTATGTCCCGCGTCGCAATTGACCTCAAGCTTGATCAGCATCCCCGCTCCGGGGACGGGAGACAACGATCACAACCCGCCAAGGATTGCGCCGCGGAGCCTGTTCGATGTGGAGTTTGGAGACAACAATCTTTTCAATGGCAAGAAATATAAATGGAGCGCAACCCTGACCGCCGTCAACGTGACCGACAAATACGCCCTCTACAATTTCCTGTCCACGTTCAGCGGAACACATTACGTGACTCCGCGAGCGATGACAGCCAAGCTTGCCTTTCACTTCTAGCACATTCGCCGTTGCGAGTACCACAACCGGAGCCGAACGTGGTCCCAGAGAGAGATGTATGGCTAAACTGCGACTATAATAGTCCGAGATACGGAATTGGTTGAATTTGTTCATGTATACAGAGACGACAGTCCGCAGTCCTCAGACAAAAAGCCGCTTATTTCCCATTGGCCTCGGCCTTGCCACGTTGCTGATATTAGTGGCATTGATTTGGCATGGCGTAGCGACGGGCGGCATTGTCAACCCTACCGCTCTAGGACGCGGATCGCTCGCCCGCATTCTGGATATTGGAATTCTTGTTTTTCGGGAGGGGCTGGAGTGCATTCTGGTGCTTTCCGCGATTACCGCCAGCCTGCTGAAAACGGACGACGGATACTGGCGACCCGTGGCTGGCGGCGTCGGCCTAGGTTTTGTGGCAACGCTGGCGACGTGGTTTGTTGCGGTGGGGATTATTGACGACCTGTCGAAGAACGTCAACGCGCTTTACATCCAGGCCGGCACCGGTCTGCTGGCGATCCTGGTGCTTCTTATCGTAATGAATTGGTTCTTTCACAAGCTGTATTGGACCGGCTGGATTTCGCTGCACAACAAGCGCAAGCATGACCTAATTAAAGGAGCCGCGGACGAGAGCACATCGCGGCGTCGCGTGCTGTATGGCATGGCACTGCTGGGGTTCACCTCGTTCTATCGAGAGGGAGTGGAAGTCGTTCTGTTCCTTCAGAGTTATCGCCTGCAACTCGGCGGCAGGCCGGTTTTTTATGGGGTACTGCTGGGAGTGCTGTTCACTGGACTGGTTGCCGTTCTGACTTTTGTGGCGCACCGCAAACTGCCCTACAAAAAAATGCTGGTGCTTACTGGGGTGATGCTAGGCGCGGTCTTGCTGGTGATGGTGGGCGAGCAGGCGCAGGAGATGCAGTTGGCGCACTGGCTGCCGACGACTCCAATTCCTTGGCTGGTACACGTGATGCCCGACTGGATGGGGCTTTGGTTCTCGATCTTTCCCACAGTGCAGACATTGACGGCCCAGGCCATCGCGGGCGTCGCCGTGATTGGCTCATACTACGCGGCAAGGCGCTAGATGCGACCGCGCTCTCGAACAAGTCGATAGTTCTGAACGGAAGCGACAGCAAGCGCTCCCCCCGTCTCAATTACCTCAAATTAGGACACTTCCCGACGCACTCGCGCGAAAGTTTAATCGCGCCGGATTCTTTGCAGTATCTCGCACAATATGAGATCGGTGATCGCTGCGACCACGCTATCGCGTAGCGTGGATCGTGGTCCCGTCCAAAAGAAAGCTGCTGAGTCCGAGCGTGTCCGTTCGATATACGCGGACATGCGCTGCCCCCAGTTCGTCGAGCACCGATACCTTGGGATGTCCAAATGGATTATGACGCCCGGCTGAAATCACCGCGAATTCAGGATGCACCGCGGCCAGAAAGGACGGGATGGTAGACGTATTGCTGCCGTGATGTCCCACCTTCAGAAGCCCCGCCGACAGCGGTTCCGTCGCAACCATCTGTTCTTCGACTGGCGCTTCCGCGTCCCCCTCCAGCAACGCGGCGGTCTTTTCGTAGCGAATGCGCATCACGAGAGAATCGTCGTTGGAGGCGCGCGCACCCGGCTGATAATTTGCGGCCGGCGCTAGAACGCGCACGTGAATGCCTCCGAATAAAAACCGATCGCCGGCGACCATCCGCTCCACCGGAATTTTCTCCTGTCTGGCAAGTGCCAGCAACGCGCGGTATTCAGGAATCATCGGATTGTGGCCCACCCAAAGCGTCTTTGGATGAAAATTCTCAAGCACCGCAGGCATTCCTCCCATGTGGTCGCTGTGCGCGTGGGTGAGCGCAACAGCGTCCAGGCTTCGAATATGCCGCCACCACAGATACTGCGAAACCACGTCCTCGCCGATATCGAATTGCGCATCTTCAGTGTGCGGACCTCCGATCGGACCGCCCGCATCTACCAGCAGGGTGTGGCCATCGGGAGTGACGATCAGCAGTGAATCTCCCTGGCCAACGTCGATAGCCGTCACCTCCAATACCCCGCGATGGCGGGTCATCGGAACTGGCCACAGCACAAGCAGCGATCCCACAAAAATTAGAGCCAACGCAGCCGCTTTCCATTGTCGCGACATTCGGACCATCCAAAGCGCTGCAATCCACGCTGCGGCAAAGCAGAACAAAGACCAGGTCGCCGGATCGGGAGTGCGCAGCGTGGATGCGGCGAGCTTTCCAAACAATTGGATCAACCATGAGATCGCGTGCAACAGCACAGCCGTCGCCGCTCCGGTGGGGACGGCCAACGCGGGATGAATGCAACCGAGAAGAAACGTCGCCAGCGCCAGCGGCAGCATGAAAGCCAGCAAGGGCAAACCCAGCAGGTTCGCAGGCAAAGCTACCAGCGTGATTCTGTGGAAATAGACGGCCATCGGCAGCGCCATTGCCAACTCCACCACCAGCGCAACGATTACTGCTTCGGCGCAACGCAGTCCCCATCGCACAGCGCCAAACGGCAATCGCCACGCCCAACGCGGTCCTATAATATTTCGCAGCCTTGCCACATACATCCGCAAGGCCACGCGCATCTGCGCCACTTTCGGAGGCAGAAATGGATCGAGTTGAAGTTGCCGCGGCAGCCGAACCCCGCGTAGATAAGGCGCAATCGTGGCTTCAATCAGCGGCATTGCAACGCCAGCGATCGCCAGAACAGCCAGAAAGGTCATCTGAAAACTGGCATCGAACAGCGCCGAAGGATTGTGGACCAACACGCCCACAGCCGCGATTCCAATCGCATTCAGCGCGGCACGTTCGCGATACAAAATCCTACTAAACAGATACACGGCGCTAAGCCACAAAGCGCGCTGCACGGGTGGCGCAAAGCCGGTTAAAAATGCGTATGGCAACGCGAGCGAAATCGCCAGCAATGTCGCCGACCATTGGCCCATGCCCAGTTTGCGCCCCAGCCAGAAAATCAATCCGATCACAATCGTGATATGCAATCCGGAGACGACTAACAGATGAAAAGAACCGGTGCGTTCAAACGCGCTTCGCATGGAGTGTTGGAGCCGCGTCCGATCGCCGAACAGCATGGCGCTCAACACAGTGCTGTCCGCCGGCGTCAACCGCATCCATTGCGGCAACCATGAACTGGAAGCGCTGATCGTTGCGATCTTATCCAGTCGCGTCCCAGCCCAGGTTTGCGCCGCCGTGGCCAGACAACCGATCGACGGGCGCGCGCTTGCGGCCTCAACACGAATTGCGCTTCCATCTGTGCTGCCCAGGACCGCAATCCCATGCTGGGCAAGGTACGCCGGATAGTTCCACGCACCGGGATCGAGAAAATAGCCCGGCGCATGGTAGCGCAGCGCCACCGTCACTCGTTCGCCGCAGTGGAGCGCAGGTAACCTTTCTCCTGCCCGAGCATAGATGTTCAGTCGCAGACCGCCGTGTACCGCGGTTTGCCAGTCGCGGTTGGCGTTGAATTCCTCTACATGATCGAGCGAAAGATCAACCTGCTGTGTTTGTTCCGATGCCGCGCGTCTGCCAAAAGGATCGACCCTGGTTTCCACGCGCGCCGAGTGAATGGCGCTTACGGTGCCGCTGACATTGCGTTCAAGACCATCCGCAAGCTGAACCAGCACAGGCGAAGAAGGATGAGGAGGAGCAACGAAAGAGCAGAATTGTCCCGCGCAAAACCAAAGCAGCAACAATGGGAGCCACAGAGTGCGCGCAGCCATCCGCGCCGCCAGCAATGTCAACCCAGCGGCCAGCAACGCAATTACAAGGCAAAGTACCGGCGGGTGCCACACCCAATGTGCGTCGATTATGCCTAGAGAAAATCCGCCAGCCGCCAGCAGCATCGGCGCGGTCGCGAACGACAACCGCTCCCGTCGAAGCCTATGCCGCGTTGCCCGCAGGGGCGCGGGTCGATAGCCGCGCAGTTTTCGCGCGGAAATCGCCATCTCCGTTGGGGGAGCGGACAGAGCCATGATGAAGCCCGCCGAATCATCTTTCCAGTGTCGCGATAGATTCCATGTGGTAAGTCTGCGGAAACATATCGACCATCTGCAAGCGAAGGAGGCGGTAGCCGGATTGTATCAATGCCGCAATATCCCGGCCTAGCGTCGCCGGGTCGCAGGAGACATATACGATCCTTCGCGGTCCCGCATCAGCCATCAATCTGCATGCGTCCACCCCCGCGCCGGCGCGCGGAGGGTCGAGCAAAACTAAATCGGGCGCGCGCTGTCTCTGTGCAACGACCTGCTGAAGAAATTTCAGGCTCGTCGCGTGGACGTATTCCGCCCGGCTGCCCTGCAGGTTGTGGCGCAGATCCCTGCATGCCGCATGACTCGATTCCACGGCGACCACGCGTTGAAACCGCTCGGCCAGCGCCAACGAAAACAAACCAACGCCGGCATACAGGTCCCAAGCGCACTCGCCGCTTTCCTCGCCCGTAAC
>JBOGLY010000270.1:0-5215 GCA_050746425.1 Acidobacteriaceae bacterium | reverse complement strand
GTCCGCACCCAGGGGCTTTGGATCAAGTGCGACGGCTGCAACCAGACCATCTGGAAAGCCGACCTCGAATCCAACCTGAACGTCTGTCCCAAGTGCGGCAAGCATTTCAAGCTATCGGCCAGGGCGCGCATTGCAAGCCTGCTCGAGCCAGGCTACCAATTGGTCGACACCGATCTGCGCTCAACCGATCCGCTGGAATTCACTGACCTGAAGCCTTATAAAGCGCGGCTGAAAAAGGCGCAGCAGGACACAGGAATGAACGACGCCATTCTAACCGCGCTCGGCAATATGGGCCCGCACGCCATCGTCCTTTGCGCAATGGAGTATGCCTTTATCGGCGGCAGTATGGGTGCTGTCGTGGGAGAAACCGTCTCCCGCGCCGCCGACCGCTCCCTGGAATCGCGCCATCCGCTCGTCATCGTAGCCACTTCCGGCGGCGCACGCATGATGGAAGGCATCGTCAGCCTCATGCAGCTTCCTAAAATTTCCGCGCGCCTCGCCCTGATGGACGATGCGAAAATTCCCTATATCTCCGTCCTCACCGATCCCACCTTTGGCGGCGTCACCGCCAGCTTCGCCATGCTTGGCGATCTCAATATCGCCGAACCCGACGCCCTCATCGGCTTCGCCGGCCCCCGCGTCATTGAGCAAACCATCCGCCAGAAGCTCCCCGAAGGCTTTCAACGCTCGGAATTCCTGCTCGAGCACGGCATGCTCGATGCTGTCGTCCCCCGCCGCGAGTTGAAGCAATACCTCATCCGCGCCCTCGACTTTATGCAGCCCGCCGATTCAATCCAGGCTTGACCGGGGTCTATTCTCCTATTTTGCAAGCAACTCCTGGGTCATCAACCCAGCGTTGACCCGCTAGATCCTTGACGGATATAGATCCCTGTAAATCCGGGAAACGGCTGGGTACCTGGATATCCAGTTCCAAGCAAGGCATCGCCATTCGTTCCGAACACGCCGCTTGCGATTGCCGCAGGTGAAGAGGTCATGTTTCACCGTCCACAGGTCCCCCAGGAATGCCCACACCTCGCTTGATGTGGAACATTTGTGGGGGCCCTGTGCGATAGCATATTTTCTACATGAATCCAACCGATTCGAAACCTGAAGACACCACGATCAGCGATGTGTTAGTGATGGGCGGCGGAGCCACCGGCCAGCTTGCCGCGGCTTATCTCCACATGCGGTTTCCCAACCTGCGAATTTGTGTTGTTGAGGGACCCCACAAAAATCGTCCGATCGTCGGCGAATCTCTGGTTGAAGTAAGCGTCGATTTTCTTCTCGAACTTGGGCTTGGCGCATACCTGGTGGAGAAGCACTACCCGAAATACGGCCTGACTTACTATTTCAAGCTGGCGATCGACGATCCCACCGACCGCACCTACATCGTAGACGAGATTCCGACGGCGCCTCCGCTTCTCTCTTTCCAGATTAACCGCTTCACCTTCGATCGAGAGGTGCGTCGGCGCAACCTGGAAAATGGGGTGCAATTGATCGATGGCACGGTGACCGGCATCGGCCTCAACAGTGGCGGCCCGCACACGGTGACCGTGCGCGACGGCATGGGACAAACGCAAAAGTTGAGCGCGCGCTGGCTTATCGATGCCACAGGCCGCAACCGGGTACTCGCCAAGCAGTTGCAACTCCAGGAGATAGTCAAGGAACAGAAAAATGTTTTCTGGTTCCGGCTGACCAATTTCAACCCTGAGATTCTCAGCCGCATTCAGGCCATCAAGAAGCAACACCGGGCGTATGTTCCCTATTTTGCAACGCATCATTTTTTCGGGACGGGCAACTGGATTTGGTTCATCCCCATGCGCTCGCCGGACGACGTGCCGCTGGTCAGCATCGGCATCACCTACCGCAAAGACATTTATCCCTACGGCGAACTGCGCACGATGGAGCAATTCCTTGAGTGCGTTGCGAAGGAACACCCGGTCATCGTCGATCTGGTAAATAGCGGAACGGTTGCGGATACGAATTTCTACAGTTCCTACATGTGGGAATGCCGTCAGCGCTATTCGCCCGATAAATGGTTCATTATCGGCGATGCGGGCGATACGGTCGATCCGCTCTACAGCGTTGGCCTGGCTTTGTCGTCCATACAGATTCGGCAGATCGCGGCGATCGTCCAAAGGCAATTGGACGGCCACGCTATCGACGAGTTCACCAGGGACCTCGATACCGCCATCGCCGCCCTACAGCGCAGCGTAACGCGCGATACCACGCGGCTCTATGAGTGCATGGGCGATCCTTACCAGTGCCACCTGCGCGTGCATCTAATCGTAGCGAAACTTTTTCACTTCGCCCTTCCGCTTCTTCTGAACGACTATCTATGGGACCCGGCGGGGGTGAAAGTGATCAACTGGCTTTTTCCGCTGGAAATGCTTGAGGCCGATTCCATAAAGTTTCACCAGCTTATTCATCAGGTCGCCGCCAACCCGAAGAACCGCGGAATTCCAAACTTCATCAAAGTCCAGTCCGCCCAATCGATGAATTATTCGTTCTATGAAAACCACCGTGAGCAGGACATTCCTTCTTCCTTGTCGCATCTTGCATTCATGCTTGCGCGACTGCGGCTGGCTCTTCTCCGCCGGCTCGGTTGGCGCGCAATGCTCTGCTTCACTCAGCATTGGGAATTGTTGAAAGATGTTTTTCGCGGATTGGTTCTCGTGCCCTTCCATGGCAGAAAATTAAGGACAAATAAGCTGGCGAAGATCGTCTTCTCTTCTCACCGGCGCCATGCCTCTAACCGGGCCGCCGGTTCCAGCGCCCCGCAAACCTAGATCAGCAAGAGCGATGTTGTCATCCTGAACGACGCGCGGCGAAGGGAAGGACCTTGCGCTTTCTCGGCCAGCCCCGAGGCGCCGGTCGCCGCAGGATGAAAACCTGCTCACTATATAGGCACGGTCAACAGAGCCCGTCTGGGTGAACTTCAGACGCGGTCAAGCGGCTGAATCGCGGGCGTGTTTTCCTCCCACACTGCGGCGGGCATAAGATAACGGGCGTAGCAGAACAACGCGATGCCGATCAACAAGGGAATGAGGCCGACGTAAAATACTGGGACTTGGCGCACAATGGCGAACAGGAAGACCATAAGGCCAACCCCGACTGCGGCGGTTATTAGTCCACCCAGTTGCAGGCCGCCGCGCCGTCTCTCCTGCGCAAGCCGATGCTGCTCCCGCAGATATTGGAGCGCGGCGTTGCCACCCGCCTCAGTCGATTCCGCGATTTTTTTCAGCAAATCGCTCTTGTAATAGGCTTCTCTCTCCTTGGATCGAGTGCCGGTCCAGGCTGCGATACCGAGAAAAGTGAACAGGGCAATTGCGCCAATGCTTAACCATACGAAAACAGCCACTTGAGGTTCCATGGAATCCTCTCCATTAAATTAAAGATTGCCAGCTAAATTTCCCGCTACATTGGGTGGGACAGACTAGATTGATGTCCGGTTGCATTTTTTTGGCGCAGATCGCAAGAAAGAAAACGCAACCGCGCGCAACGTAGAGGAGTCGTACCGGTTGGGAGCCGAATGAGCGCAGAGCAAGATCAAGCCGATGTTGCAAGGGTCGTTTCCGGGGAGATCGCCGCGTTTGAAGGAATCGTGCGGCGCTGGCAAACTCCTCTCATCAACCTCGCATATCGCTTTTGCCGCGACCGCGGGCGCGCCGAGGAGATGGCGCAAGAAGCATTTCTGCGGGCCTATCGCGGCCTGCCGAAGTGGCGCGGAGACTCCGCATTTTCAACCTGGCTGTTCGCGCTGGCGACAAATCTCTATCGGTCGGAACTGCGGAGGATTCCCGTCAATTCATTCCCGATAGACGAGATTGCCGAGCCCAGGGACTCGCGCGCAATCGATGGGGGGCTGGAACAGACCGACCGCGACCGCGCAGTGCGCCGCGCCGTCGATACCCTTCCGCCAAAGTATCGCGAGGCGCTGATCTGCTTTTATTTTCAGGAGATGGACCTGTCGGCGGCTGCCGCCAGCCTGGGAGTCGCCGAGGGCACTTTAAAAGCACGACTTTTCCGTGGACGCAAAATGCTGGAATGCAAGTTGCCCTCGCTGCTCGACGCGCCACGTCCCCAACCCTATGCGTGCCCGAAGGAGACTGTATGAACCACGAAGAATTGCACCGCGCCTTGATAGAGACGGAGCAGGTTATGCCCTCGTCCGGATTTGTCAGCTCCGTAATGGATGCCGTCCGGCAGGAGGCGGCCACGACCGCGCCCATTCCGCATTCCCCGATGCCATTTCCTCCAATTCCTTTCCCGTGGAAGTGGGCGCTGCCCGGATTGATCGTGACCCCGGCATTGGCAGTCGGGATGATTTTTGGGTGGATTTACGCGGCCGCGCGCGCCGGCCATCTCGCCGATTCCGCGGCGATGCTTCCGAACGTAAATTTCTGGTCAATGCTGCCGCATTTTCAGGTATCGGCGTCCATGCTTGTGGCGACGGAATGGAGCGCGCTTGGCGCCCTTGTGAGCGTGGCCGCAGTGTGTTTTTCGATGCGAATCGCCCGGATCCTGGACTAGACCAGTATTGGCTCTATTGACATGCTTCGATCTGTAATGTGACTTGTCATCCCCAGCGGAGCGCAGCCGAGTCGAGGAACCTGCGTTTCGCTCGTTGGACCATGATTTCACCGTTCCCGCTCGCGCCTGCGTCTCGGAAATGGAGCACGTCAACAGAGCCGCCAGTTTTCCTGCAGGTCTACGTTACAAACTGAAATCCGACGCCTTGTTCCACGATGGCGTCGCAGCCCGAATAAAAATCGTTGCCTCGCCATGCCAAAATTCGTTTCCACCCGCTCCAAGCGCAATGCGGATATGCAGCCCACTTCGCCTGTTCGACGTCGTCTACTCACTAGGGGTGCGAAAAGTATCTAGCTCCAACAATCACCCCTTGCGACAATGCCGAACAAGAGGCAAATCCGTTTTTCTGAGGAGTATTGAAAATGAAACCGAACCATTTGCGATCGCTTGCTTTGGGAATTGCAGCCAGTCTGATCTCAATCCCCATGTTTGCGTCCCAGGCGCAGCCGCAACACACAAATCTGGTCAGCGCCAACGCGGTCTTGATGCAGGGGTTGAACTCAAAGTCGACCCACCGGGGTCAAACCGTCACTGCCAAGCTGACCTCCAAAGTAGTCGCCTCAAACAATGTGGATCTGCCGAAAGGTACCTTGTTGACCGGCAAAGTGGCGCAGGTCCAAAG
>JBOGLY010000269.1:0-5220 GCA_050746425.1 Acidobacteriaceae bacterium | reverse complement strand
GCTCTAGGCACTGCGAGGCCCCGTGATTGGCGAACCGCAAGAAGTGGTCAAGAAACAGACGACGATTCTCCTCTTGTGCTCTGACTCGAACATCCGCCTGGTCCTTCAGGAGGTCCTGGAAGCCAGCGGTTATGTGGTTTTGCCGGCCAGCGACCTTTCGCGAGCGGTGGACTGGTTAAGCCGTTGCGAAGCGGACTTGTTGCTCGTCCGGCCTTACCTCAGCGGCATTTCCGGATATGAGGCGGCGCTCTACTTGCGAACGAAATGCCACGGGCTTCGCATCCTGATGGTGGGCGGCTATCTTGATGACGAGCGCATCCAGTATCGCGCTGGACTGAAGGCGATTGAACTGTTCCCGAAGCCCTATACCGCGGCCGAGTTCACGCAAAAGGTCGCAGACGTATTGGCCGCGGGCGGATAATCGGCGGAAGAGGAATTCCGCCTGCATTTAGGGAGCCGCCTGGGATGGGGCCGACTTTATCAGTTTCTCCAATTGCTTGATTTCTTTTTCTAAATCTTTGTAGCGCTTTTGGAGTCGAGAAATTTCTTGTTTCGTCCAGACCAGTTCCTTGCGCTGGCGTACCATCGATTCTTTGATGAGCCCGACAGAATACTTTATTCGCTCTTCCTCCGTGACGTGAATCGCGGGCGCTTTGATGTTCGACATCTTCCCCTCCTCAAATAATTTCAAGCAGACTCAATTCTCCCCCATGTCGCGGCATTCAATCTGAAGCTGGGCGTCAACTCGTCACCTTCATTTTTCGCTTGCATTCACGCGGCGGACCATACCTACACAAAAGATTTGACACGACCTTGAAGTTTTCGAGACAGTCCCCCATTTATTCGATGTTGCTTCAGCGCAGCCTCGTATGTAACTCTCTACGCATGCCGATCCGTTCTATCTTTTCACGTTTTGAAGAAATAGCCTGGGGGCGTCTCGGTGCTGTTGCCATAGTGTCGTTTGCGTTGATGCCGTGCACGGCACAAACGGCTTCTTCCTCGTCTCCGTTGCCCGCGGGATTGCCAGATGTCCTGACAATGAGTAACGGTGCTAGGATCACCACCCCAGGCCAGTGGCAGATCCGCAAAGCTGAATTGCAGAGGTTCTTTACCGAGCAAATGTATGGAAAGGTGCCTCCACGGCCAGCCTCCATGCGCTTTGTAGTTGTGGATGACACGAAGAACGCACTCGGCGGCAAGGCAATCCGCAAGCAGATCACGATTCTGTTGAGTGGAAAATCCGACGGGCCGCAACTGCACCTTTTGCTCTATATCCCGAACCATGTCGCCCATCCTCCGGTCTTTCTGGGATTGAATTTCTGGGGCAACGAAACCGTCAATGCCGACCCCGGCATTCTCATTTCCTCCGGTTGGACGCAGACCACTAATCCGCATGCTCCTCAGGACCCCAATACCGGTCCCTGCCTGAAAGATCACCATGCCACCGCCAAATGCAGAGGCATTGCCACCGCCAAATGGCCTATCGATACCATACTGAAACACGGATATGCCGTGGCTACGGTCTTTCGCGCCGACATAGATCCGGACTACATCGGTAGCTATAAAGACAGCCTGAAAGCCTTCTACCCCAGGCTTCAGAAAGGCGGCGACAACTTCTCCACCATCGGCGCATGGGCATGGGCGCTGAGCCGCGTGATGGACTATCTCCAGACCGATCCCAGCATTGATGCCCGCCGCGTGGCGGTTTTTGGCTGGTCGCGTCTCGGGAAAGCCGCACTCTGGGCAAGTGCCACTGATCCCCGCTTCGCCCTGGCCATCAGCGATGACTCCGGTGCTGGCGGGGCGAAGCTGTTTCGCCGTGACGAGGGGGAAACGATCCGCGACCTGAATACGCATTTCCCCTACTGGTTCTGCCGCAATTTCAAAAAATACAATTATAAGGACCGCACCTTGCCGTTTGATCAGCACATGGTGATCGCGATGATCGCTCCACGTCCGGTGTACATCGCGAGCGCCATCGACGATCATTGGGCCGATCCGGAGGGAGAATTTCTTTCGGCGGTGGCGGCCACCCCGGTTTTCCAACTTTTAGGAACCGATGGACTGCCGGCCACGCACTGGCCCGCTGTCAACCATCCCGTGATGGGCCAGGTTGGCTATCATGTTCGGTCGGGCGGCCATAACATCACCGCCTACGATTGGGCGCAGTACCTGAATTTCGCGGACATGCATTGGAAGCTGAAGCAGCCGCAACCGCAGCGTCATTGAGGTTTCGGCTATGTCCCTGTTTCCTGCCGTATATAAATTGCTGACGGAAGCCATCCAGGAGCACATCTTTTCGGGCGCGGTTCTCGCAGTGATGAAGCAGTGGGTCTTTTCACTCGCCTGAGGAGTGCGCCTGGTCACGATCGCGGATTCGCGCTCCGCGGTCGGATGTTCAACGACAAGGTAAAACGCTGCGGCGACGAAGTGGATCGCCTAGATGCCGCTCCTGGGTCGAGGTCAGAAAGACATATGGGATCAACGTGGCTTGAGCGGTTTCCATCCTGGGGATGGAGAAGGTCCATACCGAAAGCAGTTCACGCAGCATCGCTTCAAAGGCGTAGTCCACCTTGCCGATCTCGTCGATGAGTAGGACACAAGATTGGTCCCGCTCGATTGCCTCGAACAACGGACCGGCCATGAAATACGCGCGGCTCGTGACCTCGCGTTTAATTTCAGCCCAGTCCGGCCCAAGGATTGTATGTGGTAGTTTCCGGCTCGCTCCGTGCCTTCAGGGAGAGCGAGGAGGGAGGGAACAGAGCAACCATGTGAAACACGCCGGCTTCACGTTTGCAGAAGTCCCGGTTTTTGATAATGGACCCTACCCTTCCGCAGTAATGGCTGAAGAGAAGTCCGTGGTCCTGTTCCTGGCAAACGAAGACGTACGGCGCTTTCTGCTCCAGAATCCAGAGGCAGCGTTCGCAGCCCTCGGTGTTCTAGCCGACCGGTTGAGAAAGATAACGTCGATGCCGGAACAACTCTCCCTGCAGGAGGTGACCCAGCGACTGGCAGCGATGTTGGTAGAAGAGGCGGCGAGTCGCGGCAACATTAACAACGGCACCTCCGTCTCTCTGCCCGACTCCCATCAAAGAATCGCCGCACACCTTGGATCAGTACGAGAAGTTATCACCCGGATTCTGCACCGGTTCGCGAATGAGCAACTGATCGCTATCCGTGGACATCGCATCACAATCCTTAACATCTCCGCCTTGCAGGCCAAGGCGAAGATGACCCCCCCAAAGCCCTTCCCTATCCATAATTGGCATCGTTTTGCCGCGCGATGAAACAGAAAGACCACCATAGCTGTTGTATTTCAGCAGCAAAGGCTTTTTCGTTCGCTGTGCCTAATGCGATCTGATCGTTAGCACCGGACAGGGAGCACGGAGAAGAACCTCAGGCACCACACCCCGACGAAAATGTGTGCTGCCAGGAATTGCAGGCTTTGCACCTAGAACTATCAGACCGGCTTGACGCTTTTTTGCAACCTCGACAATATCCGCTGCAGGAGACTCATTTGAAAAGTACCCTTGGATCGCGCAATGTTGGGCTTGCCCTCCAGGCAACTCTTTAGCGAAGGCATCTTCAAATGCTTGCCAGCCATCCGGACTGGGCGCACCATCCGGATTTTCGGCATAAATCAGTATGAAACTGGCTCTATTCTCTTGTGCAAGCCGATATCCGTAAGCTGCGGCTTTGGCGGAGTATGTCCCAGGAGCGGCGGCGCAGACGATCCGATCGAGAAGCCGTGTGTTCCCCAAAGGCGGCACTACTGCGGGACCCACGGTGAGAACTGGACGATCGCAACGGTAAATCAAAGCTTCAGCCTCCGAGCCAGACAGCAGACGGTCCATCCCCCGAGGTCCGTGGGTTCCCAGGACAATGAGGTCAGCACCGCGAGCTTCAGCGAGCGATAAGACCTCATGTTCAATTTGGCCATATGTGGTGACCGCGTCAGCAACATAGCCTTCTGCTCTGAGCTCCGTTCCAAGTGCATAGGTCTTTTCCTCCTCGATTCTCTGCGTCGCCCCGTCTTCTATCCAGCCGCCTTGCGGTATGGGGATGTGTGCGACTGGCTGGCAAACATGCACCAGCACAAGGTGAGAAGCATACTGTTTTGCAATTGCTTTCGCGTATTGCAATGCATTTGAAGAGGCGTCCGAAAGATCGGTTGCAATGAGGACTTGGCGAAATGATATCTGAGGAGACGTGATCACATTCATGGCTGCCTCCGGTTTTTGCAGAGTGCCAATCTGCTGATACTTCTGATACTTAAATAGTCCATACTGAAATGCAGTGATCTTGGTCACATCATGCCACAATCATCCACAGATAAGACCGATGCCATGACCCATGATCGTGTTTCGTGGACTGGAGTTCTCCGCTAGCGGAGCGATAAAAACGAGGTATGCCGTTGGACCAAGCGACGGAAATACAAATGGGCTGTCTGTGACGACTGCGAGCAGTGCGAGGAGAGCAATGGTGAAGAAGCCATTGACCAGGACGTAAAGCGACCACACCAAGCGTGGCGCGAAGTGGCGAGCAGCCACGTCAATTTCATGCGTCCAAGCAGGACCGCAACGTGCTCGGACCCTCCAACGCCGCCGTTTCCACCTTGATTTTGCACCACGCATTCTCAACTTCTCGGAATTGGCGGAGTTAGCCGAAGTGGTTCTCGTCCAATTGGCAATCTTGTAGCCACGTTGATTTTTAACCCGTAATTAAAGCGAAGTCATAGAGCTGGCATGGCGATGGCCGATGCGTGTCGACTAAAGGAAAGGTGCAGCGGGCATTGCCCGTTGTTCTGTCCAGATATGATTGTGGGGGACTAGATATTGAAGGGCGTAACCCAGATTTCGATGCTCAGCGCCCGTAATGCGCGGCATTCACCCGTGCAAACTTCTTCCACTTATCGGCCAAATCGTCCAGCGCGAAAATGGCCGACACGGGGCAGACAGGGACGCAAGCACCACAATCGATGCATTCTACCGGGTCGATGAAGAGTTGCTGTGCACCGTCAAAATCTGCCTCGTTCTTGCGTGGATGGATGCAATCTACCGGACAAGCATCTACACAGGCAGTGTCCTTGACTCCAATGCAAGGTTCAGCGATTACATAAGCCACGGCGTATATACCTCCACGAGATAAGAATGACGATTACACAACACACATTGCCGTGACTGGAGTCACAGCAAATCAAACAGCTCGGATATAAAGTGC
>JBOGLY010000268.1:0-5233 GCA_050746425.1 Acidobacteriaceae bacterium | reverse complement strand
CCCTCCAGCATTCCGACCTCGATTCCAAGCGCAGATGAAAAAAGCGTGGTCGTACAAAACGGCGACTTCGGCTCCCGCTTCGGTTGGTATGTCGACGTAATTAAGCGAACAGTTTCGCAAAACTGGTACAGCCAGCTCGCCGACCCTAAAGCGTCGATGGGCCACCACGTGGTGGTTACGTTTACCGTGCACCGGGACGGCTCCGTCAGCGATCCGCGCATCGCTCAATCCAGTGGCGTACCCTCGCTCGATCTGTCGGCGATCCAGGCCGTGGAGCGGGTCGGTAGCTTCGGCCCTTTGCCCGCGGGATATGTGGGCGGATCGGTTTCAGTCGCCTATACCTTTACGTACGACCAGAGCACGCGTCCCTGATTTCTGGAATTTGTCGGTAGGAATATGGATAGTCCACAAAAATTCGTCGGTTTCGTGGGCTGAAATTCATTTTCGTAACGCGAAAAATTGTATTCTATACAGTCATCAACCGGAGTGCACTATGGAAGCTTCCCCTAGTTTCGCCGCAAAGCAGGCCGTCCGTCTACTTTTAATCTCCCTGTTTTTTGCAACGGCGATGGCGTCGGCGCAGGATTGGGTGCGTACCGGCACCAACCTTGGCGCGCAAAAGATTCGGCTGGCCGCTGCCGACTTTAAAATGGTTGGAAACGATCCCGCGCTCAGCAACGCACAACAGACCTTCGATCAGGTACTGTTTTCCGACCTCACCAATGCCGGCATCTTCGACATGGTTTCAAAGAGCATGGCGCCACCGGCCGAGCCTGGCTCTCCCAAGGAAATCAATCTTTCGCTGTGGAGTTCGCCGCCGTCCAACGCGGCCATGGTGGCCTTCGGCGCGATCGACGTGCAGAACGGCCATGTCATCGTGGATGGTTGGCTCTTCGATGCGAAAAATACGCAATCTCCGCAGGTGCTGGGCCAGCAATACAATGAGGCCGCGGGACCGGACACAGCGCGCCATATCGCCCATGAGTTTGCCGATGCGATCATCGCGCGGCTCGGCGGCGGGATTAACGGAATTGCCGAAAGCAAAATCTTTTACATCTCCAACCGGAGCGGAAACAAAGAAATCTGGGAGATGGACTATGATGGCGCGAACCAGCACCAGATCACGCACATCAGCTCCATTTGTTTATCGCCGCGCATTTCGCCCGACGGAACCCGCATTGCATTCGACGAGTTGAATTCTCACGGCAGCAACATCCGTATCTATTCACTCGCGCTCCACCGCATGGTTAGATTTCCCATCCACGATGGAACGGATTTTTCGCCCGCCTGGTCGCCCGGTGGAAACACTATCGCCTTCTCTTCCTCCCGGAGCGGCGATCCGGAAATCTGGGTTTCCTCCGTCAACGGTTTTGGCTTGCGCCGCGTCACCGCATATCGGGGCCCCGATGTCTCTCCCGTATTTAATCCCAAGACCGGCAACCAGATTGCCTGGGTCAGCGGTCGTACCGGCTTGCCGCAGATTTACATCATGTCCTCCGACGGCACCAACGTCCAGCGCGAAACCGACGGCGGTTATGCCACCTCGCCGGCCTGGTCGCCGAATGGAGAATTCCTGGCTTTCGCCTGGTCGCGCCATTACGGACCGGGTGCCCCTGGTGGACAGGACATTTACGTGATGGACATCGCCAGCCACCAATGGGTCCAGTTGACGCATGACATTGGCCGTACCGATTTTCCATCGTGGTCGCCCGACGGCCGCCACATTGCTTTTCAACGAACTCTGCACGGCCACAGCGAAATCTGGACCATGTTGGCCGACGGAACCGGGCAGCAGGCATTGACCACAGTTGGAAACAGTCGGATGCCGAACTGGAGTTGGAAGTAACCGAATCGTGCGACAAGAACCCTAGTGAGTACGGGCTTTTCGTTCTACACTACATTACGAATCAACAAAGCAGGCCCTCGAGGAGAACCAATGAAGAACAATAGACAGAATTCTGCGCTGGCTTTTGCCGCGCTTGCTGCGTTTCTGATTACAACTGGCTGCCATCACAAACATGCTGAGGCGCCACTTCCACCAGCGCCCCCGGCTGAAACCGCACCCGCTCCAACCGCCAATATTACCGTGACGCCGGATTCGATCAGTCCCGGCCAGAGCGCGGCACTCAACTGGACGACAACGAATGCGACAGATGTCTCGATCGACGGCATTGGTGCAGTGGAATCCAGCGGCACCAAAACGGTAAGCCCAACCGACACGACCACCTACCATCTGGTTGCGCGCGGCGATGGCGGATCCACCGACGCCACTGCGACCCTGACCGTCACCCAGGCCCCCGCGCCGGTCACCTCCAGCGCATTGACCGAGTCGGAATTTGAACAGAATGTCAAGCCTATATTCTTCGACTTTGACAGCTACAGCATTCGGCCAGACGCCCATTCCACCATTATGCAAAACGCATCTTTCCTCCAGTCGCATCCAGAGGCAAAGATCTTGATCGCTGGTTATTGCGACGATCGCGGATCGGCGGAGTACAACCTGGCGCTGGGCCAGAACCGGGCAAATTCCGCGAAGACAGCTCTGGTGCAGGCGGGCGTCGATGCCAGCCGCATTCGGACCATCAGCTACGGCAAAGAAAAGCAGTTCTGCACCGAGCAAAACGAGAGTTGCTGGCAGCAGAACCGCCGCGCTCAGTTCAGTCTGGACCAATAACAGAAAGTCTGGATTCCCTGGATCTCGATCTTGTGAGACGGGGGTCGACCGATTTTCAAACGCAAGCGGCAGCACGAGGCAAGCAACGTAGCCTTCACCGTGCTGCCGTGTTTTTTGATGCTGTAAACGCCAATGCCGTACACTTTTCTTGATACAGAATTCGGGGCGCGGTTTTGGCCTACTACAGGTGTCGAACATGCGTAATTTCTTGCGAGTTTCCGCAGTTTCCATTTCTTTGCTGGCCATCGCGAGCGCGCCCAGCGCCTTCGCCGCCAACCGTGACATCATCGCATTGCAGGCCCAGGTGCAGCAGATGCAGGACCTGATGATCAGCATGCAGCAGGCCAACGATGAACGGTACGCCACCATGCACAATCTATTGCAGCAGACCTCCGAAAGCGTCGCCAAAGTCGCATCCGAGGTTGATTCCATGCAGAAAGCCGCGCAGTCCCAACAAACGACGCAGTCAAATTCTCTGCAACAGCTCTCAGGGCAAATGCAATCCATGAATGACTCGCTAGATGAATTGCGCGCCCGTCTCGACAAATTGGACAAGGAGATTGGATCCATCCAGTCGCAGCAGCAATCGCTTGCTGCCGGCCAGCCTTTGGCAGCCGGTCAGAACGGTCAGGCGCCGCCGGCAAATGGCGAGCCGGGCAACGCTCAACAAGGCAACGGTTCGGATCAAGCTCAGAACACATCCGCCCAGCCGCCCGCGCCGCAGGCGCCGCCGCTCGACCAGCTCTATCAGTCCGCCGCCAGCGATTACAACGCGGCCAAGTACAACCTTTCCAGCCAGGAATTTGCCGATGTCATCAAGTTCTACCCGCAGAGCGCGCAGGCTGCCAACGCCCAGTTCTATCTCGGCGAAATCGACTATCGCGCCGGGAATTACAAGAGCGCGATCGACAATTATTCCGCGGAACTTTCGCAGTACCCCGGCAGTACCAAAGCTCCCACGGCCGAACTGAGGAAGGCGGAATCTGAACTTGCCCTGGGGCAGCGGACCTCCGGGATACGCGACCTGCGGGCCCTGATTCAGCGGTATCCGCAAACTCCGGAAGCCATGCAGGCGCGCAGCAAGTTGAATGGCATGGGAGTTCGTATCTACGCGAAACCGGCTCCCGGACGCGAATAAGAGAATCCGCTTCTTCTATTGCTTTTCTTTCTGTCATTCCCGCAGGGAATCTGCTGCGCATTTCTTTTCCTGCGCAACGCCGATCGCGGCGACTGCTCCAATGCGGAAGGGCCGCATCAAATAATATTGCGAGGTCATTGAATTCCGATGCCAGAAAAGAACGCTCCCCCCGCTCCTGCTGACCCGGATATCCGCAAGGGCGCAGTCGAAGAGAATTCCCCGCGTCAGCCCGGCAAACCTTCAAAATCTCAGGAATCCATGACGGGTCAGTTGGGCCATCGCAATGCGGATGATATGACGAGCGGCAACGACACCGATTTTCCCGAGCCTGGCTCCAACCCAGAGCACACTGGGGAACATAAGTAGCGCGCGCTGCCTGCTCTCATCGCCACTCGCGATCGAACGATGGTCGCAAAAACCGGCAGGTGTTGGTCTTCCCTATGGGCGATAATAGCGCATGGTCAACTACGAGCCGACGGATCACACCAAAGTTACTCGACTCCCCAAGCGCGCCGTGTACGACAAAGCCCGGGTTCATGCCATCCTTGACGAAGGTTTTTTCTGCCACGTCGGCTTTACCGCCGAGCAGCAGCCCTACGTCATTCCCACCGGATACGTGCGCGCCGGCGAAAAACTTTACTTCCATGGCTCCGCGGCCAGTCGCATGTTGCGCCGACTCGACCAGGGCGTTCAAGTCTGCGTCACCGTGACGCTGGTCGACGGCCTGGTGCTCGCGCGCTCCGCGTTTCATCACTCCGTAAACTACCGCTCCGTCGTCATGCTGGGAACGGCTCGGCTGGTGACCGATCGCGAGGAGAAAATCGATGCGCTGCGCCGCTTCACCAACCATATTGTTCCTGGTCGATGGGACGAGGTGAGGCAGCCAAACGATCAGGAGTTGAAGGCGACCAGCGTGCTGGTATTGCCGCTCGAAGAAGTCTCCGCAAAAGTGCGTACCGGGCCGCCAATCGACGAAGAAGAAGATTATGCGCTCTCTATCTGGGCTGGAGTGGTCCCCGTTCACGCCCGCGTAGGCGAACCGATGCCGGATGAGCGAATCGCACCCGAGGCTCCAGCGTTTAACGCGAACAGACTTACAAGATTTTTCTAGCGTGAAAGCCTGAACGCCGGGTGCCCCAGGTCTCGATTTTGAGACCTGGGATTCTCCAGTTTCAGATCGTGCGCCAGCTACCGCCGTCCGACCGTCTTACTGCTTGTCGTAAACTGCGGTCCTCCTTTGCTGCGTGCCGATCGGATAGGAAACTTCCGACAATGTTTTTCCATCGGCGGCCACCCTGAGAGTCCCTTTGACGATCGCCTTCCCATTCATCTTCTCAACATAGCTGAACGATCTGTCCCCGTTCTTGGTGGCGGCAATCGTCAACCCTTTGGGGACAGTAGGCCCGACAGGAGCGACATCC
>JBOGLY010000267.1:0-5236 GCA_050746425.1 Acidobacteriaceae bacterium | reverse complement strand
GATCATGCCATCCTGGAGGAGGAGCGGGCCGGAATCCTCTTCGCCGGTCTTTTATGCTCTTCGGAAATACGTGTTTCGGAGGCGGCAATACTGGCCTTCAGTTCCGCGAAGGATTCCAGCATGTTCTCCGCCATTTTGTTGCAGGCGCGTTCTTTCGCCGCAGAATGCAGCGATGGAATTGCCCCAGTCATTTCTTCAACTTTTTTCAACAGCGTTTTCGGATCCACCGGCTTCGAGAGAAATTCTAAATCGTAGCCTTTCGACCGTGCGGACTCGAGCAACATGGCGGCAGCCGAGTGCCCTGAAACTAGCAATACCTTACAGTTCGGGCAGCATGCGCGCAACTGAATTGCCAGGTCGATGCCGGAAAGCAGCGGCATATCTATATCGGAAACAACCAGATCGGGTGCTTCGGAGCGGGCCAACTTCAGCGCCTCAAGCGGCCTGGTAAAGGCGATCGCCTCAAAGCCATGCCCGCGCAAGATGGTTGTAAGAGTCCAAGAGATATTCTGTTCGTCGTCAACGGTGAAGACGCGGAGCCGTTTCTTTTGCTCGGCCATCGGATTCCTTCCAGCAGGAGCCGTGCGCGGACCGACTTTTCACAATAGACTTGTGGTGGGCGCCACAAATGAATACAGAGTGCTATTAACTAGAACTTATACATTCGAGCCCACCTTGTCTGTCTGGTATCCGACATCAGTTCAGGCCCTTGCGGCGGTTTTCAATTGAAGTCTTTGGCAATGACAATAGCCTATCTCGCCGCGGAGGAGGTTAAGGATGGATAAATTTCAGAACACCCTGTTAGGTGTCCTTGACGCGGAAACCGTGGGCCGGCTCGGCCTTCGTCCCGTGAAGCTCGAGGTAGGACACGAGATCGAATATCCAGGCAAAGCGATCCGCCATCTTTATTTCATCGAGCAAGGGATGGCTTCGATGACCACGACGTTCAAGGACGGGTCGCAGGTAGAAGTAACCATGTTCGGGTATGAGTCGGTGATCGGCGCCTCGGCCCTGATGGGGACAAAGCAGAGTTTGAACCGCGTTTATACCCAGATCGCCGGCCATGGTTTCTCCTGCGGAATTGAGAACGCGAGGCGAGAGTTTGCGCGTGGCGGACTATTTCAACATCTCGTGCTGCATTATGTTCAGAGGCAATTGGTGCAGGCGATCCAGTCCGCCGGCTGCCACGCGAAACATCACGTGGAGCAGCGCCTCGCCCGATGGCTGCTGATCTGCGCCGACCGGACGCACAGCGACCGATTCAAAATGTCGCACGAGTTTTTGTCCGATATGCTGGGCGATACCCGGCCTACTCTTTCTACCGCTGCAGGGCTTCTGAAACACAAGGGACTGATCGAATACACTCGCGGGGAGATCCACATCCTGGACGTGGCCGGGCTGGAACGGACAAGTTGCGAATGCTATTTGGTAATCAAGAACCATCTCGACAGTTACGCGGAATTTGAATCCGCGGAGGTGATTTAGGCGCGGGCGTCCTCTTCATTCCCACGTCTCAGAATCGAGACTTGGGGTACCGAGGTTCCGCGCCTTTCGGTCGCTGCGGCCGCCTCGCGCAGAATGGCGAGCATCTCGCTATAGACTGAAAAGCGAATGTCAGCATTCAGTCCTCGATCCCCTGAGACGTCTTATTTGCGCAGGCAGCGGTCCCGATGGCTCCTGGTCGGCTTGCTGGTTTTACTGTCGATAGTGGTTCTTTTGTGCGTGGGCGGAACTTTCTGGCTGCGGCGGGCCATGCGGGCCTCCCTGCCGCAACTCGATGGGCAACTGAACGTAGCTGGCCTTTCGCATCCGGTGACGGTGCGCCGCGACGCCCACGGAGTGCCACACATCTCCGCTGCAAACATGGACGATCTGATTGTCGCGCAGGGCTACGTGACCGCGCAGGACCGGATGTGGCAGATGGACATGCTGCGTCGGTATGCTTCGGGAGACCTAGCGGAAATCCTGGGACCGAAGGCGGTCAAGCACGATCGCGCGCAGCGCATTCTGGAAATCGGCCATGCCGCCGATGCAGCGCTGGCGGCAATGGACCCAGCCGACCGGCGATTCCTGGAAGATTACGCGCGCGGCGTGAACGCCTACATTGCGCAGGCCGAGAGCCAGGGCCATAACCGTCTTCCCGCCGAATTTCGCCTTCTGGATTATCGTCCGCAGCCATGGCGACCGCGCGATTCGCTGCTAGCGGCGCTGAATATGGTGGAGACGCTGAGCATGGACGCGCCGACCAAGCTTGCGCGGGAAAAAATCGAAGCCCGGCTCAAGTCGCCGGCTCTGGTCGCCGACCTGTATCCGGTCGGTTCCTGGCGCGACCATCCACCCGTTTCCACGCTGCCTCCAATTACCGCTCCGCAGACGGTGCCGCGGATTCCGCTCGATTCCTCGCAGACGGGAATCCAAAAAAATGTGGAGGACATTCTGCAACTGGAAAAGCTGCTGCCTTCTTCCCCGATCATGAACTGCCGCGCCTGCGCTGCCGGATCGAACAACTGGACGGTTTCCGGAGCGCATACCGTCACTGGACTGCCGCTGCTGTCGAACGACATGCACCTGGACCACACGATTCCCGACACATGGTATGAAGCGCAGTTGACCAGCGGCAACTTCGACGTAGCCGGCGTGACGCTGCCCGGCGTTCCGTTCGTGATCGTGGGGCACAATGCAAAAATCGCCTGGGGTTTCACGCTGCTCTATGCAGATGTGCAGGACATTTACGTGGAACAGACCGACGGCGACCGATATAAAACGCCGGAAGGATGGAAGCCGTTTCAGCACGACCACGAGGTGATCCACGTACGCGGCGGGTTCGACGACAAGTTGGACGTGCTTCGCACTGACCACGGGCCGGTGATCACGCCATTGCTGCCCCATGAAAAACGGACGCTCGCGCTGCGCTGGACCGTTTACGATCCAGCCACTGTTACTTTGCCGTTTTATCAGATCGACAGCGCGCAAAATTGGGACGAGTTTCGCGCCGCGCTGGCTCTGTTCGGCGGACCGCCGCAGAATGCCGTGTATGCCGACGCGCAAGGCAACATTGGCTATCAGGCGACTGGAAAAATCCCGCTGCGGCCCAATGGTCTTGTGGGCGTTCCCATCGCCGATGGCAGCCATGAATGGCAGGGATACATTCCATTCGACAAATTGCCTTCCGCGTACAACCCGCCGCAGGGAATCCTGGCGACCGCGAATTCCCGGGTGACGCCGGACGGTTATCCTTACCCGATCACGCTTGAGTGGGCCGCGCCGTACCGCAATGAGCGCATCTGGAAAGTGCTCGAGTCAAAACCAAAATTGTCCGCGTCCGACATGCTGGCGTTGCAGAACGATGTCTACTCCGCGTTCGACCAGGAACTGGCGCAGCGCTTCACCTACGCAATCGATCATGCGAACCATCCAAATCCGAGGTTGCGCCAGGCGGCGCACCTGATGCGCACGTGGGATGGAAACGTGACCATACCTTCCGCAGCGGCGAATATTGTCGATGCCGCGCGGGATGCATTGTGGCCGATGCTGCTGAAACCCCGGCTGGGTGAGGAGTGGAAACTATACCGCTGGGCTTCTTCCACCTTCGCGCTGGAGCAGATCGTTAGCGGAGAGCCGCAGCGCTGGCTACCGGCACGGTACAGCAACTGGAACGATTTTCTGGCAGCGGCGGTCGATCGCGGAATGACCGTGCTTCATGCGCCTCCAGATTTGAGAAGCTGGCAATACGGGAAAACTCATCCGGTCGAGGTGGAGCATCCCCTCTATGGCAGCATTCCGTGGATGCGAAGTTGGACGGGAACAGGTGCACATCCGCAGTCTGGCGACGGGACCACGGTAAAGCAGGTTTCGCGGGTGTTTGGGCCGTCCGAACGACTGACGGTCGATTTTTCGGACCTTGATCGCTCCACGCTGAACATTGTCATCGGCCAGTCGGGCGATCCGCTCAGCCCGTATTACATGGACCAATGGCCATACTGGTACGCGGGAAAGACATTCGCGCTGCCGTTCAGCGATTCCGCCGTTCAGTCCGCTGCCGCACATACTCTGACGCTGGTTCCGTAATCAATTTCATGCACAACCCAAAGCAGGCCCATAAACTGCCTTGTCATTCCGAGCCCGTTCGGCTTCGCTCAGAGTAAACTCCGCGCAGCGAAATCGAAGAACCTGCTGTTTGCGAGCAAAGCGCGAGATCCTTCGCATTGCTCAGGATGACACGACGATTTATGGGACAGCAATCTACTCTCTCCGCACAACCTTCGATAGGATGGTAACCATGTCCTCCAATGCTGATGCTGACGTTCAAGACGTCCATAAGATTTTGCGCTCCGGCGCGGAGTTGACCGACCGCGCGCTGGAACGCCTGCTTCCCGGCCCGGTCGCGATTCCATCTTCGATCCACCGGGCAATGCGTCATAGCACCTTCGCCGGGGGCAAGCGGTTGCGGCCCGTGCTGTGCATGGAGTCCGCACGAATTTTTTCTCGCGATGCGCAGCTTCCGACTGGCATTGAGGACCTGGCGGCGGCGATTGAAATGATCCATACCTATTCGCTGGTACATGACGATCTGCCGGCGCTTGACAACGACGATCTGCGGCGCGGGAAGCCCACCTGCCATGTTGTGTTCGGCGAAGCGATTGCAATTCTTTGCGGGGATGCGTTGCAGACCCAGGCATACCAGACGCTGGCCGGATTGCGCTGCCCTGCCGCGGCAGTGGTGACGATACTGGGGGAAATCTCCCGCGCAACCGGCACGGTAGATGGAATGATCGGCGGACAGGTAATGGACGTTGAAAGCGAGCATCTTTCGCCGACCGCCGAGCTGGTTTCGGCAATCCACAAAGCCAAGACGGGCGCTCTGATTACGGCCAGTGTCGTGGCCGGAGGAATTTATGCAGGCGCAAATGCGGACGCTATAGAACGCCTCCGCGTGTTCGGCCAGCACGCCGGACTCGCTTTTCAGATCGTTGACGACGTTCTGGATGTGACGGAGAGTTCCGAGCACCTCGGCAAAACCGCGGGCAAGGACACGGCGACCGTAAAGGCCACATGGCCGGCTGTCTACGGAGTGGACCGATCGTTAAGGGATGCGCGAGCGCTGATCGATGCCGCATTCAAGGAGTTGGACGGGTTTGGCGCGACGGCGGACCCGCTGAAAGCGGTTGCCCTCTATCTGGTCGAGCGCCGGAATTAAGGCGCGTCTGCGCTTCGATAGACCCCGGATTTTCAGTCC
>JBOGLY010000266.1:0-5251 GCA_050746425.1 Acidobacteriaceae bacterium | reverse complement strand
CATTGGTACCGCGCCGTTACAGCCGCTTGGATGCCGGCACGTCTTCGCGCAGAGTTCGCTTTGCCGCACGGTGAACAGGAGCAACGCGCTGCCGCGCGAGCCCTTCGCTGGCTGCCACGCGCATATCGAAGCTTCCCCAAGTCCCTGCGTTATGTTGGCCCATATCGCGAAGCATGCGCGCGTCTTCAAAATCGACCAATCGGCCCGCTCACCCTCGCCAGCAACCGCTTTTGGATGGGTCAGCCGAGATTGCTCTTTCATGATCGGAACGAATCCAGTTCGCCGCGAAAATCTTGAGATGCGGCCAATATTCACAAGCTTTTCTCATTTGTAAGCGTGCCCAAACGGGAGTATTCTGGGGTTCGTGACGGGCGGTATCCCGCATTTGGCCAAAATAGCGGCACCTTGGGAACTGCACTGGAGACAGAGATGAGCCTGACCGAACCGCGCCGCGCCGATGCGGCTGCGACTGCTTCACCTTCCTCGATTACGCTGAAAGTCACTCTCCCAACATTGCAGGAAAAGAAGTGCAATGGCGCACCCATTTCCGCCCTGACGGCCTACGACTACGCCATGGCGCGACTTGTGGACGAAGCCAGCATTGACCTGGTGCTGGTCGGCGATTCGCTGGGCATGGTGATGCTGGGCTATGAAAGCACCTTGCCGGTCACCATGGAGGAAATGTTGCTATGTACGCGCGCCGTGCGTCGCGGCGTTCGTCGCGCTTTGCTCGCCGCCGACATGCCGTATGCCTCGTATCACGAGGACCCGCATCAAGGTGTGCGCAATGCGCTGCGCTTTGTGAAAGAAGCCGGCGCGGAGGCGGTGAAAGTGGAAGGCGGACGCAATCGCGTTGAACTAGTATCGCGGCTGACGGATGCGGAAATTTCTGTGATCGGGCATCTTGGCCTGACGCCCCAATCCGTGCACCGCATGGGCGGATACCGCGTGCAGGGCAAGACCGTGCATGACGCCGAGCACTTGGTTGAAGATGCGTTGGCGCTGGAAACCGCCGGCGCGGTGCTCTTGGTGCTGGAGGGAGTTCCGCGTGAGGTCGCAGCGCACATCACAGCGGAGTTGAGCATCCCAACCATTGGCATTGGAGCTGGCCCCGATTGCGATGGGCAAATCCTGGTGCTGCACGATCTTCTGAACCTGAGTTTTGCGCCCGCGGCAAAATTTGTTCGCAGATATGCGGATGCGGCCACGCTGATTCGAAATGCCGTGGAAGCCTATCGCAAGGATGTGGAGACGGGAAGTTTTCCGAGTGATGCTGAAAGCTATCACCTCTCCGCGGAGGCGTGCGGCAGCTTCGATCGCGGCGGCGCTTCTACTGCCATCCGGCAGCCTCGCAAGGCGTAGGCGCTTCGATTCATGCAAATTCTTTCTGACATTGCGGAACTTCGCGCCGCGTTGCGCAAGTTGCGCGGCGACAATCGCGCAGATCCTCGCAGCGTGGGCTTTGTCCCCACCATGGGAGCGCTGCATGGAGGGCACCTCTCTCTGGTTCGGGCGGCGCGGCAGCGATGCGATATTGTCGTCGCGTCCATTTTTGTCAATCCAACCCAGTTCGCTCCCAATGAAGATTTCAGCCGCTATCCGCGCACACTGGAGCAGGATTGCCGGATGCTCGAGATCGAAGGGGTCGATGTCGTATTCACTCCCACAGCGGAGGAAATGTATCCATCGAGCGCCTCCACGTTTGTCGAAGTGCAAGGCATTGGCGAGCGGCTTGATGGAGTTTCGCGTCCTGGGCATTTTCGCGCCGTCGCGACAATAGTCGCGAAGCTGTTTCACATTGTGCAGCCGGAGGCTGCTTTTTTTGGACAGAAAGATGCCGCGCAACTGGCTGTCTTGCGAGCAATGGTACGCGATCTGAATTTCCCCATTGACGTCGTCGTCTGTCCAACCGTGCGTGAGCCTGACGGTTTGGCAATGAGTTCTCGCAATCGTTACCTGTCGCCGGACGAGCGGCGCCAGGCGCTGTCTCTTTCTCGCGCCCTGCTCGCCGCCGAAACGCTCGCGAAGCGCGGCGAGCGCGACGCAGCCAACCTGCTGCAAAAGATGCGCGCAATTCTGCAGGCGGAATCGGCAGTCCGAGTGGATTATGTCGCGATCATCGATCCCGATAAGCTGTTGCCGGTCGAGGATGTCGCCGAAGGCGCGCTGCTGGCCGTCGCAGCGTATATAGGCGGTACACGGCTCATCGACAATATTCTGCTAGCGCCCGCGCGCAGAAACGCAGGCGTGTCCGGCGAGAAAAAATCGTAGCGGCAGATCGGCCGACTTGCGAATACCAACGCGCGGCGTCACGCGAATTTCCCCGCATTGAAAATCATCTTCAATCAGACCCAATGGACTGTCGTCGCGTGTCAGGTCTGCTCCATTGAATGCCGCGCGAGTGATGCTGAAAGCCTGACACAGCTTGCCTGGGCCGGACGCGATTCGATGAAGATCAGCCGGCATCTCCATTCCGCGATTGCGCCGCATCTCAGCGATTCCTTCCAGCGGCTCCAAAGCGCGTAACAGAACGCAGCCCGCAACGCCTTCACGCAGGCAACTGACATTGACACAATAGTGCAGACCATAAATGCTGTAAACGTAGGCATGACCAGGGGGCCCGTATAGTACGGCGTTGCGCGCGGTACGTCCGCTGGCGGCGTGGGCGGCGGCATCTTGTTCGCCAAGGTAGGCTTCTGTTTCTACAATGCGCCCCGCCAGTCGCTCCACTCTGTCGCGGCGCACCAGAACTTTGCCGAGCAATGCTCGCGCAACCTGCTGCGGCGGAGCATCGAAAAAACTTCGCGGCAGAGGTCGCCCCTTCACGGTCCCTGAAAACGCGCCCGCATCCGCGAGGTCATGCCCTGGCTTTGGCATATTCGCGGACTGCCTGCAGCACCTCTTCCGCATGGCCTTCGGGCTTCACCTTAGAAAAAATCTTCAGCACGCGCAAATCTGGCCCAATCAGAAATGTTGTGCGCTCGATCCCAATGACCTTCTTGCCATACATATTTTTCTCTCGCAGCACGTCGAACTGCTTGCACACCTCCTCATCCACATCGGCAAGCAGTGGATAGCTCAGGTTGTACTTCTCCTGAAATTTTTTCTGCGCCTTCGGCGTGTCACGGGAGATGCCGAGTACAACCGCTCCTTCATCTTGAAGCGCCGTAATCGCGTCGCGAAAGCCGCAGGCTTCGATTGTGCAACCGGGCGTGTCTGCTTTTGGATAGAAAAACAGCACGATGGGCTTGCCCGCAAAATCCTTCAACTCAACGGTTTGCCCATCCTGATTTTGCAGCGTGAAATTTTCTACCTTGTCATTGACCTTCATCGCATACTCCTCGTTGTGGATCGTTTAGACCTCAGCATTTCAACGGAGACAGCCCTTGCAGCCACTCGCGAAATTCGTCGCCTAGGTCATCGCGCTTCAGCGCAAATTCGACCGTCGCTTTCAAAAATCCCAGCTTGTCACCAGCATCGTAACGCGTACCTTCAAAGCTGAAACCATAGACTTTCTCATGCTTCAGCAGTCCGCGGATTCCATCAGTCAGTTGCAACTCACCGCCAGCGCCCAGCGGAGTGGTTTCCAGCAGTTCAAAAATACGTGGCGTCAAAATGTAACGCCCAATAATTGCATTTTTTGAAGGCGCATCTTTCAACTTGGGTTTCTCAACCAGGGCGCTCACTTCCATCACGCGCGGATGTTTTGATACCGGCTTGGCATCGATAACTCCATAGGCTGAAATGGCCGGCCCCTCGACGACCTGTGTCGCGAGAATGCTCGACTGTACCTCCTCGAAGACGGAAACCATCTGCTGCAAGCAGGGCGGCGTGGCATCGATAACATCGTCGGGAAGAATTACGGCGAACGGCTCGTCGCCCACTAGATCGCGCGCCATCAGCACCGCGTGACCCAGCCCCATAGCTTCCTTCTGCCGTGTATACGCGACGCGCCCAAGATTGGAAATCTGCCGCGCCATCGCTAACAGCTCGCTTTTGCCACGCGACTCCAGTTGATGTTCCAACTCCACGCTAATGTCGAAGTGGTCTTCAATGACGGTTTTGCCACGGCCCGTCACGATGATGATCTGGTCGCAACCGGCGGCAATCGCTTCTTCCACTCCGTATTGGATGATGGGCTTGTCGACTACGGGAAGCATCTCTTTCGGAATCGCCTTGGTGGCGGGCAAAAAACGCGTTCCCAGTCCCGCAGCAGGAAAAACTGCTTTGCGAATTTTTACTTTTGACATGTCGAATCGCTTTCTTCAAATGCACTGCACTGGCGAGCAAACGTCATCTGCAAACACGCAAGCACGTCGCGTGCCGCAATAAAAGCACCGCGTCTTTAGATCGCCTTCTATTCGTGGCAACCATAGGATGAAATCCGCGTTTCCATTGTTGTATTGCCATCAAAGTCACAGTAGCGGCGATTCCTTCCCTAACAGAGCGCGACGGACGATTGGAAGAGGAACGCCGCCCTGGAGAAGAAACTCATCATGAAACTTCTCCAGCGAAAACGCGGCTCCTTCCTTTTTCTGTACGTCCGACCGCAGTTTCAGGATCATCAACTTGCCCAGCGTGTAGTAGAGATATGTTGGATCGCCGGCTCCGCGCTTGGCTTCGACAAAGCCGGTGGCGCGGGTCTGATAGCCGTCTTTCTGAAAGAAATCGACTGCCTGATCTATCGTCATTCCCTCGGTGTGCATTTTGATGCCAACGATAAATCTGGCATCGCGCAGCAGCGCGTCATCCAACTGGCCGAGGCGAATCAACTTGGCTTCCCGCGCGTCTTTCGCTCCCCACCCCGGTTGGCCATAGCCCTCGTCCAACATCATCTGCTCGCAATAATGGGCCCATCCTTCCACGTTGCTGTTCGAGTAAAGCATTTTTCGCACCCGCGAGTGTATTTGCGGCATAAATAGAAACTGCACGTAATGTCCGGGATATGCCTCATGCACGGAAGTGCTGACAATAGTACCTATGTTGAAGGCTTCCATACTCTCGGCCCGCTCCTCGGGAGATTCATCCATGCCTGGAACCGTGACGTTGAAATACGCCGTGCGAGAACCAGTCTCGTACGCGCCTGGCGAATCCATGGAGGCGAACGTCGTCGCGCGCATAAACGGCGGAGTGTTCTCCAGTGTCGGCTGCACATTGGACGGAATGACGACGATCTGTTTTTCACGAATGAATTGGATCAGATTGGTGAACGTATTTTGAAATGCTCCGAGAAGCTGGTTCGGCGCGGGGT
>JBOGLY010000265.1:2907-5268 GCA_050746425.1 Acidobacteriaceae bacterium | reverse complement strand
TTCGCAAGTGAAAGTACGCGAAAGGATGGGGCGCCCGAAGGCCGTTTGGGAGAGGCAAAAGACCCAGGTTAGCTACGCGAACCTGGGGCACCCGGATTAGCTTGGTCTTTGATCGTAAGATTCTAAGCGGACACGAGGCAGCTACTGGATCGTGAAGCTTTGCTGGAGCGGGACGTTCGCGGAAGAATTCCCCACGTACACGATAAATTTTCCAGGATCGACCTTCCATGCGTGGGTGTTCGTGTCCCAGTATGCCAGCGAGCGCTTGTCGAGCGTGGCTGTCACGTGGCGTATCTCGCCCGGTTGCAGCATGACTCTCGAGAATCCTTTGAGTTCCATCTTCGGACGCTTCACGGTAGCGGACGGATCGCCGACGTAGATTTGCGCGACTTCCGCGCCCGCGACCGCGCCGGTGTTTTTCACGTCAAAGGCGACCTTGATCGGTCCTGTGGAAGAAGCCGTCTGCGGCGACACAGTTAGATTGCTGAATGAAAAGGTCGTGTAGGACATGCCGAATCCAAAGGGAAACAGCGGCTGCACATTGTTAGTGAGGTAATAGCGATAGCCGAGAAAAACTCCCTCGCTATATTTCACCTCATGCGTGCCGGGCAGCTCGTAATAGGTGTTGTAGGTGGGATTGTCCTCGATTTTTTTCTCCCAACTGATAGGCAGCTTGCCTGAGGGATTGACCTCGCCGAAAAGAATTTTTGTGAGGGCGGCACCGGCCTGCTGGCCGCCGTACCAGGTCTGCAACAGCGCGGGCACGCGATCGATCCAGTCTGCGGTTGCCACGCTGCCGCCGGACGTGAGCACGACAATCGTGCGCGGATTTGCGGCCGATACTGCGCGGATCAACTGTTCCTGACCAAAGGGAAGCCGGTAGGTGCGGTCATGGCCTTCGGATTCGGTTGCCGGATCGAAGCCAACGGACAGCACGACGACGTCCGCCATCTTTGCGAGTTGCACCGCAGCCGGGTCGACGAGTTTATTTTGTGCGACGATGCCAAGCGAGACCGTATCGCCCTGCCGGCCCGGAAAATAATCGAAGATCACTTGCGCGGGCTGGCCCGCCGTCAGCGTTACGTTCGCGGACTGAAGATAACCGCCTTCACCCTGCAGCTGAGAAAACAGCTTCTTGCCATTGATGCTGACCTGAGCGTGATCTCGCCAGCCATTGTCCACAACGACGGTATAGACGCCGGAGGTCTTGGGCACAAAATATCCGGTCCATTCCAAATGGCGCGGAGTGTTTATCTGATTGAACATCCAGGAGCCGGTCACATGATCCAACGTCTCGTCCACGGTGGAGAAAAGGCGTTCGTTCGCCGACTTGAAATATTCCCCGCGAGTGAGTCCTGCGTGCTGGCAAGCCGTATCGGTACACCATTTCGTGTTTTGGAAAATGTCTTCAGGGCTGACTACGCCGGAGTTCCAAAGCACCTTGATGCCCGGATACAACGCATTGCTAAGCCCAGTCATAAAACTCACTGGAGCAAACGCCGTCACCTGGGAGCTGCCGCCTCCGCCGGGCACCGCTGGATATGCATCCGGGCCAAGCACTGCGATGGTATGAATCGCATTGCGATTGAGCGGCAGGAGGCGGTTGTCGTTCTTCAACAGAACCGCGCCCTCTTCCGCCGACTGCAAAGCAATGGCGTTGCCGTGCTGGTTATAAAGAGGAATGCCGGCATCGAGCTGGCCGCGATTCAGAAATCCGAAACGAATCGCGGTCTGTAAAATATGGCGGACTTTCTCGTCGATCGTAGCGGTCGTCACCTGACCGCTTTTAATGGCCGGTAGCAGATTCTGGGCATTCATATATACGGCGGAAGGCATTTCAAGATCGAGTCCGCCATTGGCGGCGGCAATCGCATCGTGCGTGGCGCCCCAGTCCGACATGAGGATGCCGCGAAAGCCCCAGTCCTTGCGCAGAACCTGAATGTTGAGAAACTTGCTTTGAGTGGCGTGTTCGCCGTTGATCAGGTTGTAGGAGTCCATTACCGCGCCGACATGGGCCTGCTTCACCGCGGCTTCAAACGCAGGAAGATAAATCTCCCGCAGCGCGCGCTCTCCTACGATGGTGTTAATGCGCTGCCGGTCGTACTCGGAATTGTTGACCGCGAAGTGCTTGACGGTGGCGCTTACTCCCTGGCTTTGCACGCCATCGATATATCCGACGGCAATCTGAGAGGCGAGGTATGGGTCTTCGCCGAAATACTCAAAGTTGCGTCCGTTCATCGGGGCGCGATAGATGTCGACAGCTGGACCCAGGAGAAAATTCACGCCGCGCGCTCGCGCATCTTCGCCGAGGCCGACGCCGACTTTTTCTGCCAGCGAAGGGTCCCAGCTTGCGGCCAGGCC
>JBOGLY010000265.1:0-2897 GCA_050746425.1 Acidobacteriaceae bacterium | reverse complement strand
GTATGCGGTTGAGGGTCCCCAGGTACGCACGCCCATCGGGCCATCGGACATCTTCAGGCGCGGAAACCCAATGCTCGGCTCGCTGCGGATGTACATGCTGTCTTCGCCGCCGATCAGCGCAATTTTCTGCTGCAGCGTCAGTTTCTGCAGCATGGCATCCACTTTCTGCTCAATGGCAGGCGTGATGGGCTGTGGGCCTTGATTGCCGGAGGTTTGAGCGGATGCTGCGAAAGCAGACAGTGAAAGGAAAACGCAGGAGAGCAGAACAACCTCACAAAAATTTCTTCGCATGGCTCAGGTCTCGTTTCTTTTTGCGATGGAATTTGACGCGGACAAGTCTTCAGAGAAAATTATTGGCTTAACTTTCTCCGCTGGCAAGCGCTATACGGAAGAATTGGAGGCCAGCTTGCGCGGTTGTGACCAGGAGCGGGGTTCGTTATAGTGAGAGAGGCACAGGGCGCTATCGTCTAGGGGTTAGGACGTGAGATTCTCAATCTTAAAACACGGGTTCGATTCCCGTTAGCGCTACCAGCTATCTTCCGCTAAAGCCCGCTAATTCAGCGGGTTTTGTTTTTGAACGAAAAAGGGCTGGCGCTCAATAACTCTTCAAAGCGCCAAATTTGTGGCACAACCTAAAGCAATGGTAGGAATCGCCGACAGAAGATGCCACCATCACCACACCACACCGGGCATTAGGCTGATTTCCCGGACCTGGCCAAGGGGATCCTGGTTTCGGTAAAATTCGTATCAGGTCATGACGGCCGGCGCGTCGTCCTCCGGATCGCGATCCTGGCTACCCCTGAGTCTTCGTTCGTGTTCACCGGAGATATCACCTTCCTTGACCTGCACGCCGGTCTGCTGGCGGTGGTCGATCCACGAGATGAAACGGACTACAATATCTCCTTCGATCCCGCTCGCTTTCGATTCAAGCGAAAACTCCGCGAGGGGACTAGCGTTAAGGTGACTGCAGACTTCGACGGTACCCGCTTTGTGGCCAGCGAGATTCAGGTCAAGTAAGCTTTCCCTACCGTGCCGCGTATATCCGGATTTTGAGGAGCCGCAGGTCGAAAGACATTTACCCACCCAGTTAGCGGACTCTCTCTTGAGGTGAAATGAGTTCACAAGATAGGCGCAATTTCCTGAAGTTGTGTGCTGCCTCCGTTCCCGCGCTTGCTGTCGCGAAGCGCATTGGTATTGCCGAAACGACCAGCCCTCGCGTTGCGCAATCGACCTATCGCACGCCGGCTTCGCTGGATCGATTCATCGATCCGCTGCCGATTCCGAAACGATTGATGCCGGTGCGGGAGCGAAAGGGCAGGACGCAATATCGCGTTCGCATGATGGAATTTCGGCAGCAGATGCATTCGCAGCTTCCGCCTACGCGGCTCTGGGGCTACGAAGGTCAATACCCTGGGCCAACTATCGAAGCAATGCGGGGTAAGCCCGTGGACGTCCTCTGGCAGAACGATCTGCCTGCCCAGCATATCTTTCCAATCGACCCTCACATCCACGGCGCTATGCCTCCCACACCTCCCGTGAGGACTGTTACCCATCTACATGGCTCGCGCACGACACCGGACAGCGACGGAATGCCGGAGCTGTGGTTTACGCCCGGGCATTCGGCGCTCTATCGCTATCCGAATGACCAGCAGGCCGCGACGTTGTGGTACCACGACCACGCGGTGGGAATCACGCGACTGAATGTATATGCGGGACTCGCAGGGTTCTACCTTCTGCGCGACGACGAGGAGCGGAGCATGGACCTGCCTTCCGGGGACTATGAAATTCCGCTTCAATTGCAGGACCGCACTCTGGACGATCAGGGCCAGCTGCTTTATGCACCCACGGGCGACGAAGGCGGCAAGCTGCCGCCAGGCGTGTGGGGGCCGCAGCTGTTTGGCGATCTTCCTGTGGTGAACGGCGCCATCTTTCCTTATCTGGAGGTGGAACCGCGCCGCTATCGTCTGCGGGTATTGAACGGGGCGAACCAGCGCTTCTTCCACCTTTTTCTTAACCTGGCAAAACGCCCGACCGACGTCCCCAAGCCGGTCGCCTGGCACCAAATCGGCTCCGATGGCGGCTTGCTTTCAAGCCCGGTCCCCGTGAAGAGGCTGCTGCTGGGGCCGGCGGAACGAGCGGATCTGATCGTCGACTTTTCCGGTCTTGAAGGCAAGACGGCAACCCTTACCAACGATGCCTTCGCGCCATATCCGGGTTGGGGCCTCATCGTTTCCCTGGGCGCGCCGCTGTATGAGCTGATGCAGTTCCGCGTCACTCGTCCGCTCTCCGGCAACGGCAAGTCTTCCAGCATGCCGCCGCCGCAACCGCTGGCCAGGCTCGAGGAGTCCTCCGCTGTTGTCACCAGGACGCTTGTCCTCTCCGACATCATGGATGCGAAAGGGAACTCGCTGGTCATGAGAATCAACGGCAAAACTTACGGAGATCCAGTCACGGAATTCCCCAAGTTGAACTCCATCGAGAAGTGGCAGTTCATCAACACCACGGACGATGCCCACGCCATGCATCTCCACATGGTGCAATTTCAGATTCTCCATCGCCAGAGCTTCGATCCCCTAGCTTTTCAGCTTGGCAAGCTGGAATTCGTGGGACCGCCCCGGCCGCCTGCACCCAACGAAGCCGGATGGAAAGACACAGCGGTCGTCAACCCGCGCGATGTCCTTACCATCATCGTCCAATTCAAAGGCTATACCGGCAGATATGGCTATCACTGCCACATGCTGGAGCATGAGGACAACGACATGATGCGACCCTTCGTGATCGTTGCCGACGAATCGTGATTGCCGAGTCGGCAACCCGCAGAGTCATGGTTCCAGCACCTAGGGTAATTTATCCAAATAACAGGGGTTGCTGACGTTTTGTAGTGGAGGGTCGGGCGG
>JBOGLY010000264.1:0-5276 GCA_050746425.1 Acidobacteriaceae bacterium | reverse complement strand
CGGCCTACCTGCTCTTTATCGCTCCTCTTGCTGAAAACTCCAGTCCGCGCAATACCATCCTGGGCCATGGGATCGGCCTCATCTGTGGCTACGCTGCATTGACGCTGACCGGAATCGCAGCTCTGCCTTTTGGCGTGCATGCGGGAGTCTACTGGCCGAGAATTCTTTCTGCGGCGCTCTCGCTGTCGGCTACAGGCGCGTTCATGGTCTTGTTGCGTGCCGGTCATCCACCTGCCGGCGCCACCACGCTCATCGTCTCATTGGG
The DNA here is from genome assembly GCA_050746425.1 of Acidobacteriaceae bacterium. Lineage (GTDB taxonomy): Bacteria > Acidobacteriota > Terriglobia > Terriglobales > Acidobacteriaceae > JAKAAZ01. The sequence goes on along the minus strand of JBOGLY010000264.1, from coordinate 5,011 downwards.
AATCATCTCGAAACCCAAAGAGCTTGTCATCATCGAAGCAGCCGTGTTTCTTCTTGTCACTCAGGCCATTGTTATTAATCGAATGGCCGGAATCTCTTTCCCTTTCTGGAAATATCACGAATCTCCCGAGCCATGACCTCCGCTGCGGGGCGTTGTCGTCGCCTTGGCCTGCAGGGCAGCGGCGTTGAGGACGGTAATGCGATGCCCATGAATCGCGATCGTCTTCTCGTCAGCAAGCCGGTGTAGATTTCGCGTGATCACTTCACGCACCGATCCAAGCTGTGCTGCAATTCTTTGGTGAGGGTCGGGAAGAGAGAACGACGCGCCGTCCTCGACCCTTCCACGTGCTCTTTTCGCCTCTTCCAATAGCATTGCTGCCAGCCGCTGCATCACATCCTGCAACGAGAGCTGCTCCATCAGGGACGCGACCCTTCGCAGACGGCCGGCCAAAATGCCCAGCGCTACAAGCGCCGACTCCGGATCGCGGCGCAGAAATTCCCGTACATCGTCCTTTGCCAGATAGAGGACTACCGACTCTTCTTCGGCCATCACTGTGGAGGGGTACGGTCCATTATCGAAAATCGGAACCTCCGCCAAGGTAGAACCGGCACGTTCAACCCGAACGGTTTGCTCCCGCCCCTCCGGGTTCTCCCGGAAAGCGCGCAGCGAGCCGGAAACGACCGCATACATTCCTCGGGCCGTCTCTCCGCCCACGAAAAGAACCTCCCCTTGCCGTAAAGGTCGCTTCACGGCCTGGCGCGCCAGCAGTTTCAGGGCCTCCTGCGAGGCATGGCCAAACAACTGCGTTGCACGCAGCGCCTCTACCCGTTCCTGCACCGTCATCCTTTCATTCTCTCTGTTCCGAATATATCCGCAGCGGTTAGCTGAAGCTGCCTCAGGGACGTTATGGTTCGGGAGCATACACCCTAAGGCGAGCTACCATATCGCCCACACGAGTGGTGTCTGTGATCTGTTGCAAGAGTTAGAGATCTCTCTCACGGAATGAGAAGCCAAACGGAAGCAGCAGGAGCACAAAGCTGAGCTTGTGCAAGGGGTGATGCGGACATCAGCAGGTCTCGCAGGATACTTCTTGAATCGTTGAAGGGAGTGGTGCGCCATCGAGCGACGTGTACTTTGATGGAGAGCAGCAAGCCTTCGTGAGACGCGCCCGGTCAGCCTGCATCGCCTTCTCTTCTCTTAGCCAGCTGAGGGTTTGCCTGAGGATCTGCGCGGCCCCAATATGCGGAGGCATTACGATCCGATAGTGCATCCACTTTCCTTCTCGCCGCGCCGCCACGATCCCGGCGCTACGGAGGTAGGCCAGATGCCTCGAAATCTTGGGTTGAGGGCCTCCGAGAATTTCCACGAAATAGCAGACACAAACTTCCTGCTCGCCCATAAGGTTCAGCAGGCGTAGCCGGGTGTTGTCGCCAAGAGCCTGAAAGAACCGCTCGACATCGAAGAGTCGTTTCGTCACATCTAATGTATACGCCTTGACGTATACGAAGGCAAGACATAGAGTCGCATAAGCAGATATGAGGAGGATAGGATGTCGGAGCAGCTTTTGGAGTCGGTTAAGTCAAAGTATGGGGCGGTCGCGGAAAGTACCTTATCGAACGATCATGCCGGAGTGCAGGCAGTCGCAGAGGCCTTCGGCTACACTGCCGAGGAACTGACCTCGATTCCCGCCGGAGCGAACATGGGCCTCTCGTGTGGCAATCCGACGGCGACCGCGCATCTTAGGCTCGGTGAGGTTGTGGTTGATCTTGGCTCCGGTGGCGGCCTTGATGTTTTTCTCGCAGCCAAGATGGTTGGACCGCAGGGCCGCGCGATTGGGATCGACATGACCACGGCCATGATCGAGCGTGCTCGGGCCAACGCCCAGGCGAGCGGATACACCAACGTCGAGTTCTATCAATCCACCATCGACCGGATTCCGCTTCCGGATGGATCGGTCGATTGTGTGATTTCAAACTGCGTGCTCAATCTCGCGCCGGACAAGTCCGCCGTTTTTCGTGAGATCGCGCGCGTTCTCAAGCCGGGAGGACGAGTCGCCGTCAGCGACATCGCCCTTAAGCACGAACTGCCCGAAGCCGTAACAAAAAGCATGGCCGCTTACGTTGGCTGTATCGCCGGGGCCATCAAGATTGATGACTACCGTGATGGTCTACTTGCGGCAGGCTTTGAGCATGTTGAGATTGTGGACAGCGGTGCGGACCTGAATGTCTACGCGAAGGTTGAGAACCAGGCCGGCTGCTGTTCCCCGGGAATGGATGCCTCGCATTCGTTCCAGGTAATCGAGGCGGCGTGCTGTACGCCGGCGACGAGCGAGCCTTCGCTTCACGAAGAACTCAGCACCTTGCTGTCGCGGTATGACATAAATATGGCGGCTGCCAGCGTAAAAGTATATGCAATCAAGCCGCTAACGTAAGGCGCTCTAGTCTTATGTGGCCCTTGCTGCCGTGCCGGGTAATCCAAACTGCAACCGACCGCGGATCAGCTTGTGAATCATGGAAGCGATTCCCCGATCTTCTCGGCAAATATCCAGTAGTTTCCCACGCAGAAGTTCACGGTCGAACAGCAGAGGATCGCCACTCCGTTAGCTATCAGTAGCGGCAGGTGCGCCTCCCCAACCAGCATCCGCATCAGCACTAAATTGCCGACAAGCGAAACCATCCCGTTAGAGAGATGAAATCGAACGAACTGATTGGGAAGTTCGGAACCGTTGCACCGATCCGCCCACGTAAAATGCAAGTGCCAGACGAAATTGTGCAGCAGGGTAAACTCAAGCGCTGCCATCGTCGCATATAGGTAGTGCGCTCCGGTCCATCGGCTCAATACAGCCAACGCAGCCAGCTGTACTCCCATCCCCATGATTCCTACCAGGTTGAATCTCCACCAGTGGCTGAACGCGCTCACGGCAGTGGCTCCTGCCGATAGAGCCGAACTGTGTGCCGGACCGTGGTGCCGACCGCCATGACAAACATGGTCACCGCAGCAATTGTTCCACCCACATCGAACAGCAGTACCCGGTATCCAAATACCGTTGCATGCGGGCTGTGCAGCAGCGCCAGGCTGCCGACGATCAGCAGAATCCGAATCTCCGTTGGCCCAAAGATACCCTGAGAAAGCTGAAAGGAGGAGAGTGTATATGTCGCCAAATAGCTCTCGCTCGACAAAAGGAGGAACGCTACCAGCATGGCGATGGCCGTTTGCCAGTGCACGAACCCAGAGCAGGCAAGACCGCCCATGAGCGCGATTGCCCCGAAGACATCCACCATGTGATCGACATAAAATCCATATTGTGGCCGCTGTTGCTGTCGCACCCGCGCTAAGGTTCCATCGAGGCTGTCTCCGAGCCAGTTCAGAGCGATACAAAGGATGGCCAGAATCAGCGCCCGGTGATCATAGCGCGATAGCGCATAGCAAATTCCAGCCCCTATCTGTGCCATCAGGCCCAATACGGTTAGCCGGTCGGAGCTGACCCACTGTGGTGTTCGATCGGCCATCCAGTGTAGTGCGCGTTTTTCCGCCGCCGCAGTCAACGACTGGTTCACGCGCGCGGCCGTCTTAAATGTCGATCTTTCGCCCGGTCCTGTTAGTGTCGTGCCCATTTCACGATCTCCTTTCATGCGGTCGATGTTTCACCTATCGTTCGATAGCAACTTATTTTGGCAGCGCCCGTGATACGGCCCGCAACGTAAACTCCATCGACTCGCGCGGCACGCTCTCAAGGTATGGCCTCACCAACCATCCCAGGCCGGTCGGAATTGACCGCGAAAGTGAAACCGATTCCACTCGCAGGTAAAGCCCGCCGTTTCGCTGCTCGTAGCTCCAATAGGTGTTCTGCCGCCAGAGAAAGCCGTGGTCCTTGCCCGGCCCTGGAGCGCGGTCGCTCTCGGTTCCAGCTGAGTTGATCTCTTGAATCTTGGTGCTGCGGGATACGCTATATCCACTGTATGCGTCGATGCGCCGAAAATCCACGTCATAGGTCGCATCGAGCACAACCGGGATGACATGCCGCTGGCGTAACCGCATCCGCACGGTATAGCCGTCACCATGCTGGACCAGCACATTGGCATCTACCACCTGCGGAGCAAATACCCGCGGATAGTCGCTGAAATCCCGCATCAGCCGTGCAAATTCATTCGCTGTCGCTCCGCGAACGAAAGCAGTCCCGCACCAGTCATGCAACATCGCTCCAGACAGACCCGTTCCGGTTGGCGGTATCCTCTGGTCGATGACGAATTCCCCGCGTTGCAGTCGAGCCACATCTTCCGGAGTCAGTGTCGTCAGAAATCCATTTTTTAGGCGATGCTGTTCGGACAGACGTGCTACCACCATGGCAACGTATGCGTTGAAGCCCGAACTTGCCTTAGGTGTCGGCTGGGCAATCCCGAAGGTTGGGGCAATCAGAACGCCCAACAGCAGACCAACGGCAGGGAAGAGTCGGAAAGTAGAATGTTTGAGTCGCTTCATGGACACAGAGTGATCCATGCCGGGATTCCATTCAATGCATGGAATCTCATATCACATACATTGTTTGTTTCCAGATAACCTATTGAAATCGCGACGGATATAGGCACGTATATTTCTTCTGTTGGCGCGGATTTCCACGCCGCCAGATATACTGAACCTCTTCATGACTGAACCACGGCGAGACCGGCGCTACCGCTTTGGAGTTTTTGAAGCCGACGCCGCCACCGGAGAGCTGCGCCGACAAGGTGCTCGGATCAAGCTCAACGCGCAGCCTTTTCAGCTGCTTCTTTTGTTGCTGGACCGGCCTGGAGTGCTACTTACCCGCGAGGATATTTCCCGCGAGCTCTGGCCAGACGGAACCTTTGTCGATTCTGAGCACGGCGTCAACGCAGCCATAAATCGAATTCGCGACGCCATCGGGGATTCGGCCAGCAATCCGAGATTTGTCGAAACCCTGGCTCGACGAGGCTATCGCTTCGTGGCTCCGGTCGAGCACATCGGCGCTGGCGAAACGTACACAGTACCCGTTGTC
>JBOGLY010000263.1:0-5279 GCA_050746425.1 Acidobacteriaceae bacterium | reverse complement strand
GTCCCTGGAAGCGCTCTCCGCCTCCCGCTCCAAACACCCGGAGGTTCTGATCGCCGACGTTGTGATGCCGCAATTGTCCGGGATCGACCTGGCGATCGGAGTGAAAGAGTGCTGCCCTGGCTGCAAGGTCCTGCTTTTTTCCGGACATTGGCCGGCGGCGGACTTTCCGCAACTCGCCCACGGCAATGTACATCAGTTCGAACTTATTTCCAAGCCCGTGCATCCGCGGGAGTTGATCGAGAAGGTGCGGAAGATGGTGCTGGAAGTTTCCTCGGACGGCACCGACGGCGAAGACCGCGTTCGCAGACAGGTCGCCGAGAACATGCGTCAGACTGTCGATGAGGTGAAGGCGGACATCGCCAATACCACGGCCCGCAAGCGCTCAGTGAAAAGACGCGCCGCGACCACCTCGTAACTTACCTCTCGAGTGCGTCATTCTGGCCGAAGCGAAGAATCCAGGCATTGGCTCCTTACAGTGGACGTCGATATGCATCGTTAGGTGAATTGAAGTAATTCCATTTAGATTGACCTGCTCGCGAAAGCTCTGCGAAACTCACTGCTATGCGCTACAGCGGAAAGGTGGACTACGCCCACGCGCGAAAAATGCGCGAACGGAACACGCGCGTCTACCGGCTGGCGCATTGGCCCATCTGGATTTGGGTGTTTTTTCTGGCGCCGGGGCCGCTGACTTTCACGCTATTTGCGCGTGGGTTTGCGCTGGGCAATCTGGCCTGGTTGCTGGTCGTCCTGGCTGCTACGGGAGTGGCCGCCGTTCGCGGAAAACTTCCTGGATCGGAGCCGCGCCCATACATCCTGCGTTTCGATGAGGACAAGCCCAATCCGCTCTATCGCCGCGTCTGTTACACCTTCGCCTGGAACGCTGTGCTGAACTTTGCCTTGCTCAACCTTGGCGGATTGATTGTCGCGGCGGCGACAGGAAAGTGGTACATGCGCCAGATTTATCACTACGCCTATTTGCCAATTTTTGTGGCGATTCTGCTGCTTGGTGCGCTGGGAAAACTGCCCCGTGTGGGTCGCTCAACCCTTGGCGAGGGCACCGAGCGCCGTTATTTTTACGGTTCCGTATGGGCGGTCACGGTAGCGCAGACCGTGTTGCTCGCGCTTTGGAAAGCGCTGCCGCAGACTCAGGCTGCAAGCAGCGAAAAGTTGATCGCGTTTGCCTGTGCGCTGCTGCTGATGGGCATAGCAGCCCATCGCGGACTGCTCCCGCGCACCCGCCCCATCCTGCCCGGCGAATCCATGGTCGCGGATTGAATCTACAGGGCGGAAGGATTGTGAGCCAGGATCGCCGCTGGGCATAGAACTCCTCTGCATTCACTCACTTTTTTCATCTTTACATTTCAAAAATTCTCTGCTAGTTTTCATCCTTCCGCGCAACAATTGCAATCGAAGTCGCCAATTTCCAGAGCGGAACTTGCGCCCGCAGAGGGCTGCCTGCGAACGGAATACAAGGAGAACGCATGAACCGTACCTTGCTGAGTGTTTCCACTGCGCTGTCCGTGGTGCTCATGGTCCTTGTCGCGTCCAGTGCTCCCTGCCAAAAAATTACTAGCATGCAACGCAGTCAAGTATTGGACATGCTGCATCAGATTTCCCCAGACATTCAAAAGCACTACTACGATCCGAAATTGCATGGGGTCGACTGGAATGCTGCGGTTGCGCAGGCGACAAAGAAGATCGATGCGGCAGCCTCGGAGCCGCAAGCCACGTCGGAAGTCGCGGCGGCGGTGATGTCCCTGAACGACTCGCACACGTTTTTCCTGCCACCGGCCTACGATTTTCATTTCGATTACGGTTGGCAGGGGAAAATGATCGGGGATCGTTGCTTCGTCACGCGGGTTCGGCCCGGCAGCGATGCGGAGAAACAAGGGGTCAAGCCGGGGGATGAGTTGCTAGCGATCAATGGCTATGTCCCCACGCGGGAAAATTTCTGGAAGATGCAGTACGCCTTCCACACCTTGCGCCCGCAGCCGATTCTGATACTGGACTTGCGCGATCCGACAGGCCAGCAACGGGAATTAAAAGTTGAGACTAAGATGGTTCCGCAACTGCAAATACTGGACGCAAATACTTACAACATCTGGGACGCAATCCGAGAATACGAAACCGAAGACCATCTTGGGCGCGCCCGATTTGCAGAAGCGGAACCCGGGGATGTAGGCATTCTGAAACTGCCAAGTTTCGAGTTCAGCAAGTCCGACGTTGACCGAATGATCGACAAGGCGCGTCGCCATCAGGCCCTTGTACTCGATTTGCGGGGGAATCCAGGGGGCTACAGCGAGACGCTCAAGTACGTCGTCGGCGCATTTTTCGACAAGGAAGTCAAGATCGGAGATCGGATCGGCAGGGCGGAGCATAAGCCTATGATCGCCAAGACCCACTACCATCCATTCCTTGGAAAGCTCGTGGTGCTGGTCGACAGTGACTCTGCTTCATCCGCGGAACTGTTCGCGCATGTTGTCCAGATCGAAAAGAGAGGGATCGTTCTTGGAGATCGAAGTGCGGGGAAGGTGATGGAAGCCAAACGGTACACCTACCATTCAGGGACGGACACCCGCTTCTACTTTGGGGTACAGATCACGGACGCCGACCTCATCATGATGGACGGGAACAGCCTCGAGAATAGAGGCGTCACCCCGGATGAAATCATATTGCCGACGGGGGCGGACATGGCCGGCGGCCGAGATCCAGTGCTGGCCCATGCCGTGGAATTGTTGGGCGGGAAGATCACGCCGGAGGCGGCGGGCAAATTGTTTCCGTACGAATGGCCGAAGATTTAATTCCGTGTGTCCGGTCGAAAGACTACTTTCGCGCCAAGCGAATGCCTCGATGCGGCTGCGTTCTCCAGACGAACACCGCGGCCAACGCAATCACCAGCGCCACCCAGATGCTGCCTTCCGGCCCAGTCGTCCCGCCACTGAGCAGCAGTGCGCCATGGGGATGCGCCCGCATCAGGCGACCAGCGGAAACTACGACGCCGCTATCGGGCGTGCCGTAGAAGAAGGACTCGGCCCAGTCCCACGTCAGATGAAATCCAATGGCCCACCACAGGTGACCAAGCCGCCACAGGCTGAGTGAAAATACCAGAGCGATCAGCACGACGGCAACCAGGCCGAAGGGGCTTTCTCCAGGATTGCCGTTGTGCATCGCCGCATAAACCGCGGCCAGCACGAATGCGGCCGGCCAGAAGCGAATGCCGCGCGCCAGCGTGAACAGCAGATAGCCGCGCAGCATCAGCTCCTCTGTCATGGCGACCAGGAAGAAGCCGAGGCCCCACGCCGCTGCGTACTGCACTGTTCGGCCCAGGGCCATGTGGCTCCAGGTGAGCGTAAGGCGGTGAGTTGCCACCAGAATCCCAATCAGCAACGATAGAAAAGCGAACCCGCTGATCAGCCCTATAAAGAATTGGCGGGCGCGATCGAATCCGGCAAGCCCATAAAAAGCGGTGCGGCGGTTTTCCAGCCTAGCCATGCCTGCGGTGGCCAGCAGCACTGCCAACAGACCGCTCGCTTCCCACAGGATAAGCATCGTCGGATGCGAGGCATGGCCTCTCGCGCCGCGAAAGCTTGACGGAAAATCATGCACCAGCCATTGCATCTCCAACCCGATCAGAAAATACAGCGCCAACAAAACCGCAGTGAAGACGAAACTGCTCCAGCCCGCCCGCAGCCCATTGGGGCCGTATAGGACGGAGGAAGGCGGTTGAGGCGGCGGCGCGATTCGAGGCGCGCGTTCCGTAGTGTTTTCAGGTTCCTCTGGCGGGGGAGTGCCCATGATTTGCCCTTGTGCAGAAAGAAAGAGTCTGTGATTCCATAGTAATGGCGGCTCGCTCCGACCGTGCAGTTGTCTGCTCGTGCATTCCGAGCCTTGCCTTTCTTTCTGTCATTCCCGAAAGGGAATCTGCTGTTGTCATCGCAGATAGCTTCCACCGCAATGCGATATGTTGAGAACATGAACTCTGCGGCAAATTTCGAAGCAGCGGGCCTTCACCGCAGCTTTTTTCCAGCAAATCCGCTTCGATCGCTTCTCTTCGTGCCTCTGCTTTTTTCGCTTGCGGCGATGCCGGCATTCAGCGTCCCGCGTCCAATTCCTGTCGAAAGCTACAAGGTAGTGGCAGCCTACCCGCACGACGCAACTGCATTCACTCAGGGACTGGTTTTTGTTAGCGGCATGCTTTATGAATCGACCGGGTTGCGCGGCCGGTCCAGCCTCCGGATGGTTGATCTCGAATCGGGCCGGGTGCTGCAGCAACACGATCTGCCCGCAAAATATTTCGGCGAAGGTCTGACTGACTGGCGCAGCAATTTGATTCAGTTGACCTGGCAAGCGCATGTGAGCTTCGTGTACGACCGTTTCAGCTTTCGGCTCATACGGACATTCACATATCCATGGGAAGGTTGGGGACTGACGCACGACGACAAACACCTGATTCTGAGCGACGGCAGTTCGACCCTCTACCTGCTCGATCCATCCACGTTCAAGCAAGTGGGCAAGATCGAAGTCACGGCCGATGGCAGACCGGTACGCGAACTGAATGAGCTGGAGTACATCCATGGAGAGATTTTCGCGAACGTCTGGGAAACGAACAGAATCGCAAGAATCTCGCCATCAACCGGCAAGGTGCTTGCCTGGATTGATCTGTCAGGGGTTCGTCCGCCTTCAACCATGCAGGACAGCGATGCGGTGTTGAACGGCATTGCCTACGATAGCCAACACGACCGCCTGTTCGTTACCGGAAAATTGTGGCCAAAAATTTACCAGATTAAGCTGATCCCGCCAGGTTCTCCGGCACGCTGATTTATTGGAATTCCAGCCTTGTCTGGAGCCTCCGCCACCAGCTTCTGCTTTTCTTTCCGTCATTCCGGGCAGGGAATCCGTTTGAGATTCGTACCTCGGCCCCGAGCCGGTCGCTTGACACATCGCCCAATGCCAGCAATGCTAGTTGTTTCAGCCTAAAAGGATTTTTTCGCTAGCCAACAGTTTCCAATGGAGCGGTCGTTCCCAAGTGAAAGTGCGCGTTTTCTATCACGATAAATGTTTCGACGGGGCCTGTTCAGCCTCGCTTTTCGCGCGCTTTCATCGCGAATGCATTGCTGCCAACTCGGACTACGAGTTTCGCGGACTGGTTCACCGCGCTGGCGCTCTTTTTGACGAAAAGGATTTCACCGGCGATGAAAACGCCATCGTCGATTTCAAATACTCCGCCTCGCCCGCCATCACCTGGTGGTTCGATCATCACCTCAGCGCCTTCCTCACGC
>JBOGLY010000262.1:0-5287 GCA_050746425.1 Acidobacteriaceae bacterium | reverse complement strand
GAAAAACGGTGGGCGGCAAGCTTGGCGAATATGCCCACATCCATCCCAACGACCACGTGAACTATGGCCAGTCCACCAACGATGTGTTTCCGACGGCGATGCGGCTGGGCGCCTTGCTGGCGCTCGAAGAACTTTATCCCGTGCTCGAATCGCTGGCCGGCACTTTTGAAAAGAAGGCCAAAGAGTTCGACGGCGTTATGAAGTCCGGCCGCACGCATCTGCAGGATGCGGTGCCGATTCGATTGGGCCAGGAATTCGCCGCCTACGCCGTTGCCATCCGCAAAGCGCGCGCGAACATCGCGCAGCAAGCGGAAGGTTTGCGCGAGCTTGGACTGGGCGGATCGGCTGTCGGCACCGGGATCAACACGCATCCGCAATATCGCGCCATCGCGATTGCGAACCTGGCGAAAATCTCCGGCCAGAAGGTGACGCCCGCCCACGATATGCGCTGGGCGATGCAATCGAATGCCTGCATGGGCGACGTGAGCGCCGCGCTGCGCAGCCTAGCCTTGGAGATCGTTCGCATCTCGAACGACCTGCGCCTGCTCGCCTCCGGGCCGAACACCGGTCTCGCCGAGATTGTTCTGCCCAGTTTGCAGCCGGGTTCCTCCATCATGCCCGGCAAGATCAATCCGGTGATGGCGGAACTCGCGGCGATGGTCAGCTTTCAGGTGATTGGCAATGACACCGCCGTCGCGTACGCCGTCCAGTCCGGCCAGCTCGAACTGAACGTCATGATGCCGACGATGGCTTACAACGTGATGCAGTCGATTACGATTCTCGCCAATATGCTTCGCCAGTTCGACAACCATTGCATCGCCGGAATCGCGGCGAACCGCGCTCGCTGCCAAATGTACGCGGAGAGTACGGTATCGCTCGCGACCGCGCTGAATCCCTACATTGGCTACGCCAGGGCAGCAGAGATTGTGAAGGAATCCGTGGCCTCGGGCCGATCGATCATGGAGCTGGCGCGAGAGAAAAAGCTGTTGAGCGAAAGAGAGATCGCGGAAATTCTAAATCCAAAGCGAATGACCGAGCCGCAGGCACCGCTGGAAGCCGCAAAAAAGCGCGACACCGCCGCGAAACCGAACCGGCGCAAAAGCTAACTTAGCGGCACGAGATTGCCCCAACTCCACCCTGGCCGCAAAGAACGCGGCGAGGATTGGGGCGCACGGCGTCTCCGCTTCTCACTCGATGCGCTGGTCAACATTGCCACCAGTCAGGGAAAGCGCGTCAGGATAGAAATTGAAGCGGCGCGAGGTTATCAATCGGGGGGACGAATTCTTAACTCCCGGAGGATGTCTTCCCCGCTGCAATACCGTCTCCTGCATTGGCGCGCTGCTGAAACACCCGCTTCATGACGAAATCGAGCGTGATCTGCTCGCCAGAAAGCATCATGGCCATCAGTTCGCCGCCCAGTACTTGTGGGGCCAGCACTACGTCGGGCTGAACCAGCTTCACCCGGTCCAGATGGCGCGCATCGTTTACCGCGGCGACTGTGCGCGCGCTGCCGCCCAGTTCCTTTACCGCCAGGATGACAAAGGCGTTCTCGGAATCGTCGATCAGCATGGCCAGCACCGCTTCGGCTTTGTCGGCGCCGGCCTCGCGCAGCACATCGGTCAGGTTGGGGTCGCCGACGACGATATCGACGTCCTTGAGCTGACCTTCCTCCGGCGCTTCGCGCAGGATGCGAGTAACAGGGCGACCGCGCTTGGCCAGTTCACGCCAGGTGTTGACCGCCAGAGGGCTGTTGCCGATTACGACAAAGTGGTTTTCGCGTTTCATTTGGGTACCCTTGCGGTTAATGATGTGCTGCAGGCTGTGGCTGACCAGCGGCGCAATCACCGCGGTAAGAGACGTTGCAAACACCGCAACTCCCAGCACAATGACGGACATGGCGAACAGCCTTGACTCGGAAGTCACCGGGAGAATATCGCCATAGCCTACGGTACTCATGGTCACCATGGCGTAATAGAGCGCGCTGATCAGGTTGGTAAGCGGCGGTTTGAATTGCGCTCCAAGATACAGTCCGCCGAAGGTGGCGTAGAGCAGCACCATCGTCATCGAAGTGAGGGCAAAGAGCGTGCTGGCGGCCAGGCTGGAACGGTCGAAACGGCGCCAGGCAAAAAGCAACGCCGCCAAAACGAAGGCAAAATACGCCAGCAGTACCTGCGGATTGCCGTAGCTGGTGAACAGGGTGTTGATGAGGCCGGTAGCGGCCAGGAGTACCGCCATCACCCAGGACAGGCGCGAGCGCCACAGCAGCCCCAGCGCCATGGTGACCATGCCGCCGCCGATTAGCAGGGCGGGCAGCAGGCGCAGCCTGATATGGAAGCCGCCCTCCATCACGGAGCGCGCGTCCTGCAGCCAGTTGGGGCCGAAGCTCCCGCGCAGCAGCCAGAGGCCGCCCAGGGCCAGCAGCAAAGCCAGCGGCACGTGTGGGAACCAGTACTGGCCGCGGAGCAGATGATGCAGCTTTTGCGTCCGCGCGCGCAGGCGGCGAATGAATTGAGAGTTCATGCAGTCCCCGAGAAATTTCCCCAATCGTCAAGACTACTCGTGCGCGGGGCGACGGAAAAACCATGGGCCAACCAGCAAAGCTCGAGGACCGGTGATTCTTTGCACATATCTACTCCGATTCCCTACGAGAACGATACATCCGCAGCGAATCCGACATGGCCTTACAATGGGAATTAACACGATTCCTCAAAAGGCACGATAAACACTGAATGTCCCTCAACGGCTATCACTCTCGCTCCTCACGCAGCCACAATCTGCGTTCTCTGTTCAGCCTGTTTTCAAGCGATCTGGCCATCGATCTGGGCACGGCCAATACGCTTGTGTTCGCGGCTGGCAAGGGCATCGTTGTCAATGAGCCTTCCATCGTCGCGCTGAACAAGACCACCGGCGAAGTGGAAGCGGTGGGCAAGGAAGCGAAAGAAATGCTGGGGCGAACTCCCGGCAACATCGTCGCTATCCGGCCGATGAAGGACGGCGTCATCGCCGACTTCAAAGTCACGGAAAAAATGTTGAACTATTTTATTCAGAAGGCGCATGGCCGCAAGATGCTGGTGCATCCGCGGATTGTGATCGGCGTTCCATCGGAAATCACGCAGGTGGAAAAGCGCGCCGTGGAAGATTCCGCTTATCGCGCCAAGGCCAGCGAAGTGTACCTCGTCGAGCAGGCGATGGTGGCCGCGATCGGCGCCGGCCTGCCAATTACCGAACCCGGCGGCAACATGGTGGTGGATATCGGCGGTGGGACAACGGACATCGCAGTGATCTCGCTTTCCGGCATCGTCTATTCTCGTTCGGTCCGCATGGCCGGCAACCAGATGGACGAAGCCATCATGAATTACTTGAAGCGCAAATACAATCTGCTGATCGGCGAGCGCACCGCGGAACATATCAAAATGGAACTGGGCTCGGCGTATCCGCTGGATCGACCCGTGACAATGGAGATCAAAGGGCGCAACCTGATTGAGGGCGTTCCGAAAACGATCACGATCGACGACAGCGAAATCCGCGAGTCGTTGGCGGAATGCATCAGCACCATTATGAATGCGATTCGCGTGGCTCTCGAACGCACTCCGCCGGAGCTTTCCGCCGACATCAGCGACCGCGGCATTGTGCTCACGGGCGGCGGGGCGCTGATCAAAAACCTGGACAAGCGGATTCGAGAAGAAACAGGGCTGCCGGTTTCGGTCGCCGACGATCCGCTGGCCTCGGTAGTCCTAGGCACGGGGAAAATGCTGTCGGATTTCCGCCTGCTGCGCAAGATCAAGATCGACTAGATGCAAAATGAGCTGTCATCCTGAGCGAAGCGAAGGACCTCGCGTTTTATTCTCCTTGAAAATGCAGAGATACTTCGCTCATTATGACACCCCGCTGATTTTGCAATGTCCTAATATTTTCGGGCTGCGCGGTTGATCCTCGCAGTTCGCCTTCAGGCACCATGGAATCTTTTCTCAGCCGATATCGCAATCCACTGGTGCTGCTGGTCATTGTGCTGGCCCAGTTGCTTGGCCTCGCCGTACAGGTGCGCCGTCCGAACACCGGCAAGGATGGGCAGCAGACGCGACTGGTCCGCTATTGGGCGGTGACCGCCATGTCGCCGATGGAGCGGGTGTTCTTGTCGGTTGGGCATGGCGTCAGCCATACCTGGCAAAACTATCTTGACCTGCGTCATGTTCGTCAGCAAAATCTTCAACTGCAATCGGAGCTGGACCGGATGCGCCTGGAGCAGGCTTCGTTGGCAGTTGATGCTCGCGAGGGGATACGACTGCAAAAGCTGCTTGGCTTTCAACAGCACTATATTGCGAAGACGGTCGCCGCGCACGTAATCGGCACCAGCGGCACTGACATGTCGCGGGTGCTGGTCATCGACAAGGGAGCGAAAGATGGCCTCCGCGCCGATATGCCTGTCATCACCCCGGACGGAGTTGTAGGCAAAGTTCGCGATGTCTTTCCGCACACTGCACAGGTGCTGGAAATCGACGACGAGACAAGCGGACTCGGAATCATTCTGACTCAGACCCGACTGCGCGGCATTCTGCGCGGCAATGCCGCTGGACAAACGGAGATTATTGACATCCTGCCGGATGAACGCATTCAAGCGGGCGAAAAAATCGTGACCAGCGGAGGCGACGACGTATATCCCCCGGGCCTTTCCGTCGGCACGGTCGAACGCGTGGTGAACGATCCGGAGCACAATCCTTACGTTGCCGTGCTGGTGCGGCCATCGGTCAGCCTGTCTCGGCTGGATGAAGTGCTGGTGATTACGCAGTCGCAGAACACGATGCCCGCCAGCATGCAGCAGGACATTGCGACCAGCGAGCAGAAGGCGGCGGACATTCTGGCGCAGCGGCTCCCAAGCGTTCCTCCGCCGGCGACGGTTGGGCCCGACGGAAAACCGATCAATGCAAATTCTCCGCCGCCGCCGGTGCGTCCGCCGGCTTCGCTGCATCCTGACCAGTTCACTCCAGATGCGACGCCTCCCGCGGCGGACCTGACGCCCGGCGCCTCGTATCCGAACCATGTATTTCCGGCGCAACCGCCGACAGACATGACGGTACGTCGAAGCAGCGAACCGGCATCTTCCCACCCTAACCCCATGCGCTCGTCTGGGACCTCCACTTCTCGCCCGACGAATTTGCGTTCGGCAACGAACGCGACCCCGAAACCGACCAAGCCTGTGCAGAAGCCCGGACCTCCGACGACCGATCAGGAGCCACAACATTGACGATGGCTATCTTGACTCAGCACCGCTCACGTCGCGAGATGGAGG
>JBOGLY010000261.1:0-5288 GCA_050746425.1 Acidobacteriaceae bacterium | reverse complement strand
GGACTGGGCGGTCAATCAGCCGGCCGAACTGGCCAAGGTACTGCAGAAGCTTGAAGCGATCCAAAAGGAGTTCAACGCTTCACAGTCTGGCGGGAAGAAAGTTTCGCTTGCGGACCTGATCGTTCTGGCTGGCGATGCGGCGATTGAGAAAGCCGCGAAGGCGGCCGGGCACGACGTGAAAATCCCTTTCAACCCCGGGCGCATGGACGCGTCGCAAAACCAAACCGACGTCGACTCGTTCGAACCGCTCGAACCGGTTGCGGATGGTTTCCGGAACTACTACCTCGGCCAGCAGCGCCTATCGCCTGAAGAACTATTGGTGGATCGTGCGGAGTTGCTGACGCTGACCGCGCCTGAGTTGACGGTTCTCGTCGGCGGCCTGCGCGTCCTGAATACGAACTTCCAGCAGTCCCAAAACGGCGTCTTCACCAACCGACCCGAAACGCTGACGAACGATTTCTTTGTCAACTTGCTGGACATGGGTACGGAATGGCAGCTGTCTTCCAACTCGGAAGGCGTGTACGAGGGGCGCGACCGGAAGACAAACAAGGTCAAATGGACCGGCACACGGACCGACCTGATCTTCGGTTCACATTCCCAGCTGCGCGCTCTGGCTGAAGTATATGCATGCACGGACTCCAAGGAGAAGTTCGTGAAAGACTTCGTGGCCGCGTGGACCAAAGTGATGAACCTCGACCGCTTCGACCTTGCGAGATCAGCACAAGAAGGTCGGGAGAAGATCGCGACGTCAACTCGGTAGTAACCCGCCGTTTCTATTGTTTGGATCGGCAAAATTGAAGGGCGCGCTCTTTCCGCTCTAGCGGGCCGGACTGCGCGCCTCCTAATTTGGGGGCGGTCTGTTCCCCCGTGGGTCTGCACACCGCAGACCAGATCCTGTCGAACTAGCCCACCCGGGCTACCAAGCTTCGACTGATTGTGAGATATCCTCAATGGAGAAACCTAGCATTTCTGAAACTAATCGGCGCGCTCCAGGTAAGTTACTGCGGGAACCTGATCTTTTTCGTTGTAAAATGCGAATCCGCTCTTCGGTCGACGAGCGAGGACGAATTGAGGTCGTACCGGCGTCAGGGTTTTCTGGCGCGGACAAAGGCGACCGAAAAGCTGATGAAAAAAAAGAATCATCTCCTAATTGACCGAAGGCTATCTCTGACGACGGAGGCCGTGTCGACGGATTTCGTCGTCCGCCGGTGGTCTTTTCGCCAGATATCGATACCGCTGATCGCGTTTTTCTGTATGTTGGCATGGAGCGCCCGCCTGTACGCGGCAACTAGCGAGGCGCTGCTCCCGTCGATAGAGTATTCCGATAGCGCATCGCCTAGCATTTCCATTGGATCTTCGTCAGCTTCTTCCCCGCTGCCGGCGCCCCAGAAGCGAAACAACGCCGGCCCGAATTTCTGTTTTAAGCGACCTTTGTACGCTATATCGTCACGATGGGGCGGCGAGAAACCAAGTTCCGCGCGAACGCGGCGCTTGCGAATTTCGTTAAAGCGCTGGTCTTCCGCATCGACCCTCGTCTCTTTCTATTCGGCCAACACACCTGCTGGAATACGTTCGGTTCAGCACCGGATCAATCACGGCCGCTCTCCTCCTATCATTTAATAACTCCGCACCGACAATCCATTTCTCCTTCGGCAGCGATCTGTAAGTGTATCTGCTTGCTAGCGGGAACATTCGAGATCAGGGTCGCTGCCCATAAGTCTTATGACGCACACCGAAGTGGCGAGCGTGGTGTGCAAATTGGGCGACGGATTCAAAGTTGAGCCGAGCAACGCACTTCTATGTGGTACGCCGCTTACAAGGGACTATGAGAGATTTTCGAAAATTGTGGCCAGTCGACCGCAGGTCCATTTTTTGGCTGCGCTTCGCGCTTTCGACGTCAGTGGGCCTATTCGCGCTTTGTTCGGTGTGCGCAGCGGCGCCACCACAGTCGTCGGGCCCGCCCAACCCGATGACGGTTCAGGAGGCGATCAGGTACGCGTTGGACCATTACCCTGCCGTGCAAGCAGCGATCCAGAAGCATGTGGCGGCCCACGCAGGGATAGGCCTTGCAAAGACGAGTTATCTGCCTAGCCTCAGCATGCTATATCAGGATAACCGCGCGACCCGCAACAATGTGGCGGGCATGCTGCTGCCCCAGTCGGTAATTCCCAACCCATCTGGAACAGTTCTGCCGGGCTCCAGCCAGTCGTTCTGGGGCAGCGGAGCGGGGATTCTCCTCACCGAGGATCCTTTCGATTTTGGATACCGCCGGGCTGAGCTGCGTTTGGCCGAACTTACCGCACGGAGGACTCAGGAAGAGGTTGTGCTGACGCGACTGGACGTCGCCGCCACAATTGCAGATGCGTCGCTTCTGCTGCTTGCTGCGGATCAACAGGTGCAAGCGTCTCAGGCCGACGTGGACCGTCGCGCGGTTTTCGCCAAATCCGTTCACGCGTTGGTGGATGCTCACTTGCGTCCCGGAACGGATGCTTCCCGCGTGGATGCCGAACTCGCCGAGGCTCGAACGCGAATGGTACTTGCGGAGGAAGCCCAGCAAGTCAATTCAGTTATTTTCGCGCAGGTTCTGGGACTGGCTGGCTCCCGCGTGCAAGTCGCCGAAGGGCCGTTTCTGCGTGCGCCGGCGGAGGAGAGCTGGACCACTCCTCCGCCCGCTCGCCATCCTGCAGCCGAAATCGGGCGGGAACGGGTCGACGAATCTCAGGCCCGGATCGATGCTCTCACTCGGTCCTATTTCCCGAAGTTTTCTATTCAGGCGGTCACCGCAGCGCGGGGCAGCGGCGCCAACGCGCAAGGCCAGACGCTCGGAGGAACGCAAGGGCTCTGGCCAAATTCCGCGGATAACTGGGCGGCGGGATTTTCGATCACCTTTCAGGCTCTCGACTTTGCCTCCATTCGTGCCCACAAAAAAATTGAAGAGGCGAACCGCGGACAGCAAGTAGCCCTCTACAACGAGACGGTCCAAAACGTCACAGCCCAGGTCGGCGAGGCGCAGGCGGTGGTCGATGCGTCACGCAAAATCGCGGAGAACACACCTATTGAGCTGCAAGCGTCCAGGGACAGCGAAACGCAGGCCGTCGCCCGCTTTAAAGCGGGGCTGGGAACAATCGTGGACGTTGCGGAAGCTCAGCAGCTTTTGCTTCAGGCTCAAACTGACGATTCTCTGGCGACCTTGAACGTCTGGCGTGCGCTGGCACACCTGGCCGCCGCGCAGGGCGATCTGCAACCATTCATTGATTTGGCGAATCAGGCCGCGACCGGGAGGCCGTAGCGTATGTGGCTAATTCGAGCAGCTCTCCGCAAGCCGGTAATGGTGATAGTTGCCGTGATCGGCATCGTGTTGTGCGCGGCTTTCGCGATCACGCGCATGTCTGTGGACATCTTTCCGGATCTTCACATGCCGGTCATTTACGTGGCGCAGCCTTACGGCGGAATGAACCCGGCCCAAATGGAGGGGTATCTCACTTATTACTACGAATCGAACTTCCTGTATATCGCAGGACTGCAGAGCGTCGAATCCAAGTCGATTGAGAATTTTGCGCTGCTGAAGCTCACGTTCCTGTCTGGGACGGACATGGATCAAGCGCTCACCCAGACGATTTCCTATGTAAATCGCGCGCAAGCGTACATGCCTGCGGGCACCGTACCGCCGTTTGTATTGCGATTTGACGCTGGAAGCGTTCCGGTTGGATATCTCGTCTTTTCAAGCAGTACCCGCAATACGAACCAAGTTCAGGACCTCGTATTGAACCGCGTTCGTCCGCTGTTTACCACCTTGCCCGGCGTATCCGCCCCACCGCCATTCGGAGGCAGTTCGCGAACCATCGTGATTCATGTGGATCCCGATAAGCTGAGCAGCTACCGCATCTCTACGGCACAGGTGGTGAAGTCGCTTCTTTCCGGCAATGTGATCGCGCCGGCGGGAGACATTCGCACGGGCAACTTCGACCGTATCGCGCCGACCAACGCCGTCGTCAGCGATATCCACGAACTCGAAAATCTACCAATCCGCACGGGCAGCGGGCCCACTGTCTACATGCGGGACATTGGTCGGGTGGAAGACGGCGCCGACCTGACGCTTGGTTACGCGCTGGCCGACGGACGCCAGGCGGTCTACCTGCCCGTCACCAAGCGCGCGGACGCTTCCACGCTGTCGGTCGTCAATGAAGTGAAAGCCAGCATGGGCCGCTTCGAGAACATGCTGCCGCGCGACGTTCACGTCAAGTTCGAGTTCGACCAGTCAGGCTACGTGAAGCAATCGTTGGACTCTCTGGTACGAGAAGGACTTCTTGGCACGCTACTCACGGGCCTAATGGTTTTTCTGTTTCTGAGGGAATGGAAGAGCTCGGCCATCGTTGTCGTGTTCGTGCCGCTCAGCTTGGTCACAGCGGTGGTCGGACTTTGGCTCACCAACCAGACTATCAACATCATGACTCTGGGAGGATTGGCCCTTGCAGTGGGCATTCTGGTGGACGAAGCGACGGTGGAAATCGAGAACATCCATCGAAATCTGGATACCAGCCCGTCCGTAGCTTCCGCTGCATTCGACGCAACCTTACAAACGCTGACGCCTCGATTTCTGGCCATGCTGGCAATTCTGTCTGTCTTCGTACCCTCGTTTTTGATGGTCGGAGTTACGCGCTCGCTTTTCGTCCCTCTATCGATCTCCGTGGGCTTCGCGATGATCGCGGCCTTCGTGCTCTCGAGCACGCTGGTTCCAATCTTGTTCATCTGGCTGCACAAAGGCGCATCCGGTCATACGGCAAGGGGAGACGAGCAGCCCCGGTTCGCGCGCTTTCGCGAACGGTACGCCAAGACGTTGGAAAAGGTACTCCGGCGCCGCAAGCGGATTCTCTGGGCATATGCCGGGATCGCGGCATTCGTCATTCTGGCCCTGGGCCCGACGCTTGGCCGGGAAATGTTTCCGCGGGTGGAGAGCAACGAGCTACAGCTGCGGCTGCGCGCACCTGCGGGAACGCGTATTGAAGTCACCAACGAGATCGCGTCGAAAGCTCTTGCCGAAATACAAAAGCTGGCCGGCCCAGGAAACGTTGTCAACAGCATTGGATACGTTGGCACATATCCGCCCAGCTATCCGATGAGCCTCATTTATCTGTGGACCAGTGGCCCGCAGGAAGCGGTACTTCGCGTTGCGTTGCGGAGAGGCTCCGGAATCCGCGTCGAGCAACTTGAAAACCGATTTCGCAGCAACCTGCCGAAGATCCTGCCGGGCACTTCCGTGGCCTTCGAGCCTGGAGACGTGGTGAACC
>JBOGLY010000260.1:0-5292 GCA_050746425.1 Acidobacteriaceae bacterium | reverse complement strand
GTATATACATATTGCCATCTGAATTGTTTTTGGCGACAATCTTAAAATCTTTTCCATTTCCGAGATGGATTGTTACTTCATCGAACAAAGGACTTCCGATTATGTACTCCGCCCTCGCGGGATCAACGGTGTAAAAGCCCATCGCGCTAAGGACATACCAGGAGCAGTTTTCGCCGCGATCGTCCATTCCGGCAAGACCCAGACCAGGCTTGTCGCTGCCATACATCAATTGCATAATCTTGCGAACCATCTCCTGGGTCTTCCATGGAGCGCTAGCCCAGTTATAGAAATATGCGACCTGGTGGTCCGGTTCGTTTCCGTGGCAATATTGTCCAATCATCCCTGTCACGTCTCGCGCGATTCCCCTCGGCTTGTATGGAATCGTAAAAAAATGATCCAGGCGTTTTCGGAATTGGTCGCGTCCTCCCATCAAAACGATCAATCCCTGTACATCGTGAGGCACGAACCACGTAGTTTGCCAAGAATTCGATTCCTTATACATAAAATTGTAATAGGGCTCTAACGGATAAAAAGGAGCGATCCAGTTGCCGTCTTCCCGACGACCACGCATAAATCCAGTGGACGCATCCCACACATTTTTGTAATTGTTCGCGCGAGCCAGAAACATACGGGCATCGTCTTGCTTGCCTAGCCTCCGGGCATACTCCGCCATGCAATAGTCGTCATAGCAATATTCCAGTGTCTTTGAAACTCCAGCATTGCCTCCTTCGTAAGGCGGACTAGGATGGTCGACAACAATGTCGTGAATCCAGCCATTTTTCAAGTATTCGGTCAGCATCTTTCGTGGTCCCTTGGGATCCATCGCGTTTCGATGAAGATATGGATAAACGCTCGAATAATCGAATGGAACTCCCCGGCGCCAATCTCCCAGATACATCGCGACGGCGTGATCTCCATGGAAAGAGGCGCCCATCCATCCAGATTCTTTTGCCATATCCAGCTGAGACGCCAGAATATTTATTTTAATTTCAGGTTCCAGCAAGGTAAGCAGGACAATCTGATTTCTTCCCGTGTCCCAGTACGGCACTAAATCGTACCGGTCATGCGTGGCAACGTGAGCCTTTCCATCGAGGCCGATGAATTCATCTCCGCTTCTCGCAGTCATAATTGGACTGGCGAATGCATGGTACAGACAGGAGTAGAATATAGCTCGCTGTCTTTCAGTCCCTCCCTTCACTTCAATCGCCTCCAACTTCTTGCTCCACGCGGCGGCCGCACTTGCTTTCACGTCCTCGATCCGCCATGCGGTACTTTCACGTGCGATTGTCTTGCGCGATTGCGCATAGCTTCCACTGGAGGCTATTTTTATCTGGATCGTCTCTTGGTCCGCAGTTTCATAACCCAGAAAGCAGCCAGTGTAACTTCCGGTTTCCGTCCGATTCTCAAGCCTGATTTTGTCCATGCCAAGCACAAACCATGGGTATCCAACCATGCCAGGAACTGAGGGTTCTCGATGAAATGTCCCACAAGTTTTAAGCGGTTTCGAAATTTTCACGATAAAAAAGGCGTTGCCGTCCTGGGTCCTTCCTCGAATCGTTCGATCATCGACGATCTCCAATTCCGAACCCTGATTAGGACCTAAATCCAGCAAGATGGTAGCTCGATCGGATTCCGGAAATGTGAATTGATAAAAGCCGGTAAGGGCCGTTGCAGCCAGCTCTACGTGGATTTTATGATCCGGCAGATAGACGGAATAAAGTCCTGGGATCGATTTCTCGCTTCTCTTATCGTAGAGAGAGGCGTATCGAATTCGATCTGGCGGCGTGGTCCAGTCCCCGACAAGCGGCATAATAAGCATGTCGTCAACCATCGAAGAAAAGCCAACCATGGTTCTGCGGGGATAGATGTATGAATAGAGATTTCCGTGGGGATAGGCGAGGCTAATGTCCTTGTTGACCGGGCTAATGTCGATACCGTGTGGCAGTGCTGCACCGGGACAGACCATGCCGGTATAGAGTTCTTCTCCGTAGGGAGGAGCATTCCCGATGAGCTTGCGGTCATCCAGCGACGCGGTCCCGAACAGAACGTTGACGCATTCGATTGGCTTTTTGTTCAGGATTGAATCCCCTTCGGGGGGAGGCACAGGCACATGGGTGGAGGAGGCGGCTTGGGTGGAAGACAGAGGGCCTCCGGAAAGAAGGCCAGTTGCCGCTGCGCCCAATCCCACCTTCATGAGGCTTCGTCGCGATATTTTTTCATGTTTCATTGCCAATTGCGCCCTCTTTTTGCTCCCCTCATCCGCTCTCTGTGTTGAAATCCGTTGCAGACTCAGCACGGCGGAGTCACTCGAGCACGACGAGAAAGAGATGGTGTTTATAGGGTACCCGGCGAATCGAATCGTTTCGATTCCAACATCTGCACTAGCCTAACGCGATCATAAGTCTATTGCAACTGGAACACGAATTGTTCAAAATTCGCGGACGCAAAGGTGCGGACTCCTCGGCGTGAAGTCCGTGAAGGCTTGATCGCGGAGATGTTCCGTTGTTGACGACAGGATGGATCGAACCAACAATCGCATTTAAAAATGCGTGACAATTCTGTGGATAAGGTTCCAAGCGGTTTACAGGAACTCCATGGCCTCTCACGCTGGTGCGGTGGAGAGCAACGCGTACTGACCGCCCAGCGGCAGGCTGCGCAGAATGCCTTCCGCCCACGGCACTTGGTTGAAGACCTTTTCCGGGAGATAAAGAAAATAATCCGTGGAAATGGTGCGAAGCCCGGCCGTTCGGAGAACTGTTGCTGCGTCACCTGCCGTGAGAAGCTCCGCGTCCACATCAACCAGGCATCTTCGAACAATCGCCCTTGTTACTGGATTCCACGGGTTGTGTTCCACAATACAGCACAGTCCGCCTGGCGCGAGCACCCGTCGTATTTCCTTCGCAAGCAGTGTCCGCTCGGTTCCATGAACATGATGAAAGACACACACCGCCGTCACGAAATCGACGGAGGCATCGCCGAAAGGCAATCTGGTCGACGATGACTGATGCTCCACCGGGAATGAACCGGAGGACCGGATCATTTCCGCCGACGGATCGCAGCCCGCCGCTTGCGCGAATTCCCTTCCAGCCATCTCGAGCAATTCCCCTCGCCCGCACCCGACGTCTACCCATTTTTTTAACGCTGCGTCTACACCGGCTCGCTTGAGGAGTTTCTGAATGATCGCCCATTTCCTGCGATGAAAATGGAGGGGGTCTCCGGCGAAGCGATTTCGCATCGGGTCCTCCAGCAGCTCGGCGTAGGAGGACGCGTACCGGTCGAATTCCGGGGAACTCCTCCGGTCAGTTGGCATCGGCTGTGGCCTTTCGCTCCATGATGCGGAGGCCGCCCGCCTGCTTCACGAGTCGATATTGCGATTCGAGATAAGGTTCGATCAGCAAACCGCCGGCGGGGCCAAACGTCGATGCCGAAAAGAGAGACCTCCCGGCGCCTGATTGGAAGCTCGTGTCCCATACAACATATCGGACCTTCCGCCGATCCAATGTGCGGATCACTTCTTGAAATTGCGAGACTGTGTTGTAGTTGTAAATCAAAAGACTGTAGCGTGTCGGATTTGTCGTGCCGGACAGGAAGTAATACATCGGGCAATAAGGATATGCAAATATTTCCTCTCCGGGTCTCGTATGTTCGTCCAGAAATGCGAGCACCGGATCTGGCTTGAACATCGCCACCGGTCCCACACGAGTGGCGACCGGACGGGCTGAGAGTGCAACGAACAGGTTGACCGTGGCCAAAATACCGGCGCTGACGGCGAGAATCTGGAGCGATAAATCGGCAATTTTCATTCGATATTTGGAGAGGAAATGAATGCATAACACAATCAACAACGGAGAGCCCGCTACCAGGTGGCCAATGTCTCTCCGATGGATCTCCGAAATCCAGATCGCCCACCCACAGAACCAATACAGTAAAACTTCCGGCTTCAGATTGGCTTTTCCCTGAGGAATTCCCAGGATAGGCGCCAGTGCGGGCAGTGCGGCGATAAAGAGGTTTGGGATCACCAGCAGCACGGCGATTGGAATCAGCCAGCGTATGCCGTGGATGGGGACAGCCCAATTCGCCCAGTAGTGGAAAATACCTAACCCATACGGTATTGAGTTCACAGCGCCGTAGTGCTGGGAGGGCCACAGGACATTCATGTATACCAGGTCCCAGAGCGCGCCTCGGCTCCAGAAATAAAGCAGCGTGACTACCCCTACGCTCAAATAGCCGGCAGCGACCAGGGTCAAGGCAGACAGAACTCGTGCGTGCCGCCGTTCGATCCAGAGCCACAGTAAGAAAGCGAAAAAGATCAGCATCCCCTTCGGCTGCAGGATGCAGGTTGTCGCTCCGGCAAGTGCGCCCGCGGCAAACAACAGAATGTTCCTGCGCGTATCGTGCCACAGGACGATACAGACGACCGACAGCAACGCGAAAAAATTGCTGTCCACATGATGATTGACCATCGGCCAGGTCGCCGTAAAATAAACGCCGATCAGCAAGACTGGCGGAAGTATTGCGTATCTTCCGCACAGTCGGCGCGAAAGAAAGTACAGCGACAGGACGGTACCAAGCGACGTAACAAAAAGGCAGGCCCGTTCCGCAAAAAAAGTGACGCCGAACAGTTTGAAAAACGCGGCGAGCCAGTAAAACGTTCCCGGTCCCATCACCTCAAAAAAGTCGCGGGCAAACACCTGGCCATGAGCAATCCTGACAGCGCCGGAGACGAGAGTTCCCTCGTCGAATCCATTCCAGTACAGCCGCATGAAGGGCAACAGATACATTGCGGCACAAAACGTGAAGAAGAAATAGCGGAGATACGGCTTGCTGGACCATCGGAATCCCGAATCAGGCAACTCGGGAACAGCGGATGTGGTTGCATCGCGCTCCCCGTGAGCAATGAAGGGCTGCTCAAGCTGGTCCTCAAGCTGATTCTGGACGCCTACTCCCACGGATGGTCCGTTCCTCACCGGTATTTAAACCAGAAGATTCGCGTGAAACTGATCATCTGCGAACGCCGGCGAATCGGCGATAGGTGACCAGTTCTTCCGCACGACTGACGCGAGATCCAAGGCTGTCAGCTGTGAGGGCGGCCAGCGGATCGCGTTCCTCCAGCACAATGGCGCGCGCAGGCGGGTGGACGGGAAGCGGCAGATTGTAAAGCTCCGTCACCACGTAGAGCGGGCGGTTCTTCGTTTCCTCATAGGTGCGGGCCACATAGTCGCCAATCGCGCCCAGCGCCAGCAAAATCATTCCAGAGAAAACGCACTGCAAGGCGACGACCGAGGCCCAACC
>JBOGLY010000259.1:0-5303 GCA_050746425.1 Acidobacteriaceae bacterium | reverse complement strand
GGACCGGCTCACGATCACGGCGACCGATCTGGACCAGAGCATCCGTACTTCCTGCGCCGCCAAAGTAAAGAAGCCGGGTGCCTGCACGATCCCGGCGCGCAAACTGTTCGACTACATCAAACTGCTGCCGGACGGCGAAATCAGCATCAAGCTGATGGAGAACCATTGGGTGCAGATTCGACTCGGCCGCTCCAATACAAAAATGGTGGGCATGCCCCGCGTCAACTTCCCGCAGGTGCTGCCGTTTCCCACCGCCGGTGCCATTCGGCTGCCCGCTTCCGTGTTGCGCAATATGATCGGCAAGACCATATTTTCCGTCGCCAATGAAGAGTCTCGATACACGCTCAATGGCGCCTTGTTATTGGTAAAAGCCGGCAGCCTCACCATGGTGGCAACCGATGGGCATCGGCTCGCTCACATTGAAAAGACGAACGAAAATCTTACCGTGAGCGGAGAAAAAAGACTTCTCATTCCGCGCAAGGCCCTGGCCGAACTGCAGTCTCTGCTCGCAAATACGGAAGAGGAATTCATCGATTTTTCCGATGATGAACAGACACTCTATTTCCAGGTCGGCGATCGTGTGCTCACCTCCCGCAAGCTCACCGGCCAGTTTCCAAATTACGAAGCGGTGCTGCCTCGCGACAACAACCGCTTTGTCATCGTCCGGACCGCGGAGCTGCTGGCTTCCATCCAGCGTGTCGCGCAGTTTGCGGATGAACGTTCAGGCGCGGTGAAGGTGCGGCTGGAGCAGAATGAAATGAAAATTTCCTCCTCTTCGACCGAGGCCGGGGAATCGGAAGACACCATTGAAACGCCCTACAACATGGACCCGCTGGTGATCGGATTCAACTCCGCGTACATGGTGGATTTTTTGAAGGCCGTAGGCGATGTCAGCGAAGTGCGGCTGGAGTTCAAAGACGCGCAAACCGCCGGTCAGGTGCGACCAGAAGACTCGACGGACGATTTCCGCTACCGCTACATCATCATGCCCATGCGCATCTGAAGATCTCGATATGGAAGCCGAGCGCCAGCCCGCAAAAGTCACGTGGTATCGCTCGCCGGTAGGTCGCGAGGCTCTCCAATCCCTCAATCAACGCAGCGACTTCAAGGGATTTCTGCAAACCGGCGGCTACCTGGGACTGCTCGTGCTGACCGGGTGCGCGGCTTATTTTTCTGCTGGACGACTGCCCTGGGCACTGGTAGTGCTGTTGTTCTTCTTCCATGGCACCTGTTGGGCGTTCCTCATCAATGGATTTCACGAGTTCGTCCACAACTCGGTGTTTGAAACCAAATCTCTCAACTGGTTTTTCGCGCGGGTGTTCGCATTTCTGGGCTGGTACAACCCGTACCAATTCTGGGCCAGCCACACGGAGCACCACAAATACACATTGCATCCGCCAGCCGATCTGGAAGTTGTATTGCCCGCGGATTTATCGCTGAAGGGATTTCTCAAGTGCGCCGTTGTCAATCCTGTTGGATTCTGGACAACGCTATCGAAGAGCATTCGAATTGCGCGCGGCAAACTGCAAGGTCCCTGGGAGAATTCGCTTTTTCCAGTCTCGGCGGTTCAGGAGAAACGGCGTCTGGTCCGCTGGTCGCGCGAGTTGCTCGCCGGTCACGCGGCGATCATTCTGGCATCGATCCTGATGCATTGGTGGCTACTGCCCGTCGTCATCACGCTTGCGCCCTTCTATGGAGGAGCGCTTCATTACTTGTGCAACAACAGCCAACACGCTGGATTGCAGGATAACGTGCCAGATTTTCGTCTCTGCTGCCGCACGATCACGCTGAATCCGTTCCTGAGCTTTCTCTACTGGCACATGCACTATCACACTGAGCACCACATGTATGCCGCGGTCCCGTGCTATCGGCTTGGAGAATTGCATGTGTTGATCCGGCACGATCTGCCGCCGTCACCGCGTGGGCTCTACGCCACATGGAAACAGATCGGGGTCATCCTGCGCGAACAGCGGCGAAATCCCGCGTATCAATATATGCAGGAGTTGCCCTCTCGTGCTGTCGCCGCGAACAATCCACTTAAAGCCGTTTGATCACTCGATTGTTCGGTCTCTCAGTTGTCGGTGCTCTCACGCCGATAGACCACTCTGCCGCCAACGATGGTTTGCAGCGCTTCAATATTCTTGATTTCGTCTTCCGGGCAGTTTGCAAAGTCCTTATCGATGACCACCATATCGGCCAGTTTGCCAGGCTCGATTGAACCTGTCTCATTTTCGAAAAATTCGAGATACGCGTTGTTCCAGGTCCACATCTTTAAAGCTTCAAACCTCGAAATGCGTTGTTCGGGATTGAGAATATTCCCGTCGGTCATCTTGCGCGTGATCGCCAACCACATTTCAAAGAATGGGTCGTACGGGTTGGTGGAAAGCCGCGGGTCGAAGCGAATCATGTGGTCCGAGCCGCCGCCCACCACGATGCCCGCATCTATCAACGAGCGCAGCGGCAGAAAGTTTTTCATGCGCTCTGGCCCGAAGACATCCTTGAGCGCCGGACCGTCGAAATACAACCACGCCGGTTGCACATCGAAGCCTACACCCAATTGTTTGGCGCGCTCGATCGCGCGGCGGTCTGGAAAATTCCCATGGGTGACGACAAACCGGCGACCGGCGATGGGCTTGATCCGGTTGGCCGCTTCGTAGGCATCGAGCAGGATATCCAACGCGCCTCCGCCGGTGACATGCGCGGTCATTTGCCAGCCCAGTTCATCGGCAGCCTGCGCCATCGCAACGACGTTCTCTGGGGGTACGCTTAGCACCCCGCGATAACCGGGATCGACAAATCCATAAATCTGCGTGTGCGATCCATACGGCTGGCGCAGGTAAGCGGTGCCAATTAAAATGCCGCCGTCAATAAATGTTTTCAGCGAGCCCACGCGAAGCCATTTGTCTCCCCATCCTGTTACAAAGGGGATCTGTTCGATCTCGCGTCGTACGTCGGCTGGCGTGCCCTGCGCTTTGATTACATAGGTGACGTAGCTGCGCACCGTCAACCCTCCGGCATCGTGCAGGGCCTGATACGCGCGAAAACCTTCAGGGCCCTCCATGCGATCGTCAATGCCGGTAAACCCAACTGAGTTGTAATGCCGAAGCATGGTTTTCAACGCCCAGAGCCGCTCCGCTGGGGTGACGAGTCGCGATTCGCGGACTTTGCCGAGGAGTTGTGGCGCACCCAGGATCAGCCCCGTTGGCTCGCCGTTCGCATCCATTACGATTCTGCCGTTTGAAGGCTGGGGCGTGTCGCGGGTTATGCCCAGGCGCTTCAGCAGGGCCGAATCCAGAACGGACGCGTAGCCATTATCGACGACTGCCTCGCGCCCGCCGGCTGCCTCGTCAATCTCCCGCCGGGTGGGGTAGCGGCGCTCAGCGAGCCGGGTCGAATAGACCTTTGGAACAAGAATGATTTCGCCAGGAGGCAATTTATGGGCCTGCTCGCGAATGTAATCCTGTATCTCCCCAATTTTGTGGAAGACCGGTATGGGACCATCAATCTCACTAAGCGCAGCCATAATCGGGTGGACGTGCCCGGCAATCAGGCCCGGTATTGCACACTGCCCATGGAGATCGATCTTTTCGGTATGGGGTCCCGCCATCTTCAACACGTCGGCATCTGTACCGACGGCGACAAACCGATCGCCAACAATCGCCACCGCCTGCACGTTCGGATGACGGTCCCACATTGTAATGATGTTGCCGTTGAAATATATGGTGTCGGCCTTCGGCGGGTTCTCTGCCGAGGACATGAACGGCAAGCCAAGGGCACAGAAGGAATATGCAATTGTGCCAATCATCGATAAATATGACCGGGTCTTCACTTCTTATCTCGTTCTCATCAACGTTTATGAAAGCGACTATACGCCGGTAGCTTCGATGGTGGCGCCGATCATGGCGTCGAATCCCATGCAGGAGTTCAGCATCAGATGATAGATCCGGTAGTCGTTCCAAACCGCGTTGTAGAAATGAGAAATGTATTCCGCGCGCCTCTGGTCCGTGGCGTTCATCTCGCGTTCCGCCAGAGCCTTTTTGTCGGGAAAAGTCTGTTCGAACCATCGGATTTTCCTTGCCGTGGAGGCGTAGACAAACATGTGAAAGCATCCAGGAATGCCGTGCAGCGCGCACGCCGCGCCGCGGCCGACGATCACACAATTTCCCGCGCGCGCTTTGTCTTGCATCACTCGCTGCGCGATCTCTGTCATCCGCGTCGTGTCCAGAATCTCCCGTTCCACGGTGATATCGGCCCGCTCGTTGCTGCCGTGCCAGAAGGCGCGTCCCATTTTGCTGTACCAGGGATCGAGACGCTCGTCTCGCCGCCTGGCTTCGGTGACCGAGACGCCGGCCCGTTTGGCGACCTCGTCGACCAGCGATTGGTCGAGCAACTCCCACTTCAAATGTTCGGCCAGCAGCCGGGCGAATTCGGCCCCCAAGCTTCCATATTCCCGTTCCACTGTGATGACTCTAATCATCGATCCAATCTCGCGCTCAGGTTTAGATGCCGACAACCGCGACCGTGTGATGGTAGCACCGATAACGCTGGTTTTTCCATCGGCTTACGCCAACATGCCAACTATTTATTGTCGCAGTTCCACCACCGTTGCCCCGGCGCCGCCTTCGTTCTGCGGTGGCTCCGTTACTTTCTCTACGTGCGGATGTTTCTGCAGGTAGGCCCGCAGCGCCTTGCGCAGAATTCCCATGCCGATCCCATGCACGATGCGCACCTGCGGCACTCCTTCCAGGAATGCCTGGTCCAGAAACTTCTCCACTGCATCCGTCGCCTCTTCCACGGTGTGGCCAATCACGTTGATCTCGGTTGCGCTTGAGTTGGTTTCCGGCGATCGCTCTCGGTTTAGGGAGACGCGAATTCCTTTGCCACGCGCTGCGCCCAAGGGCGTCGCATTCGCGGAATTCAGCAATTCGGCAATATCGTTGCGGCGAATTCGCATCTTCAACTGCCCCACGGAAACTTCAAAGTTCTCTGCGTCCACCTGCCGCTCCACCACGGCGGCCTTACCCAGCGAGCGAAGTCTTACCTTGTCGCCCACGTTGACGTTGCGCACGATATGCGGCTGGGCATTTGGATCGCCGCGGTCTGCTCCGGTATGGTGCGCCACCACGGTAGCATCCACTTGCTCGCGAAATTCGCGGCGCAATTTTGCCAGCCCGCGCTCCGCCTGCTTTGCCGCCTTCTGCTGGGCCGTGCGATCTTCAATGCCGCGCAGGACGTCCCGCACCTGCGCTTCAAACGCCTTCAGCAGCGAGGTTAGCTTGGCTTCCATCTCCTGCACTTTTCGC
>JBOGLY010000258.1:0-5328 GCA_050746425.1 Acidobacteriaceae bacterium | reverse complement strand
GTACATGGTAGTCATGGTCTTTGCTGTCTTCTTTATCATGTCCTTCGTGACAAATATACTGGGACCAATCGTTCCGGATATTATCTCAAGTTTTGACCTTAGCCTGACCGCAGCCGCTTTCCTACCGTTTTCCTTCTTTATTGCCTATGGAGTTCTATCGATTCCAGCCGGATTCCTTGTTGAACTTTGGGGAGAAAAGAAGGTGGTAGTGATTTCCTTTGCGATTAGCTTTGTTGGTTCCTTGATTTTTGCATTAATGCCCGTATATGAAGTGGCAATCGGCTCGTTATTCCTAATCGGCGGGAGCATGGCTGCTCTCCAGGTGGCGCTCAATCCCTTGTTGCGGACTGCCGGAGGTGAAGAAAATTTTGCATTTTATTCTGCCTTTGCGCAACTGGTATTCGGGTCAGCATCTTTTGTCAGCCCGCAGATTTATACCTACATAATCCGAAACATCGGAACTCCGGATGGGAATAAAAACCTTATTATCGACGCGCTCGATCGAGTAGTCCCGGCAAAGTTGCCATGGATATCCATGTATTGGATTTTCACAGCCCTCTTGTTTGTGATGATTCTGTTCCTTGGCGCGACCCGTTTTCCCAAAGTGATTCGCGCTCGGGAGGAAGAGGCGGGGACTGTAGGTATGTATCGTCAATTACTTCGAAATCCAGCAGTAATTCTGTTTTTCATAAGCGTATTCTTCTACGTAGGTTCAGAGCAGGGTACGGCAAATTGGATATCGGAGTTCCTGCACAAATACTATGGCTACGATCCCCATACGACAGGGGCGATGGTGGTCGCATATTTCTGGGGACTATTCACAGTTGGATGCTTTGTGGGCATGCTACTGCTGAAGTTTTTTGACAGTCGCATCGTCTTGCGAGCGTTTGCCGCTCTCGCTTTGGTGAGTCTAACGGCTTCGTTGTTCGGGCCTGGACCTGTAGCAAAAATTGCATTCCCGTGCATTGGCCTGTTCGCTTCGGTAATGTGGCCAATCATCATTTCGCTCGCGCTCAACTCCGTTTTGGAATACCACGGGCCCCTCGCCGGGATTTTGTGTTCCGGCATTATGGGCGGGGCCGTTCTGCCGCTGGTCATTGGCCGCATAGGGGACATATCAAGCCTGCGGGTCGGCATGTGCATTCTTTATCTCAGTTTTGGCTGGGTACTATGCGTCTCTTTCTGGGCGAAGCCTCTTGTGGTAAATAAAACGATTTTTACTGGTCAAACTGCACAATAGCGAGACGTAGATGTGACTGGTCTTGAGCAGCGAATAATGGACAGCGAACGTCGTTTATAATTTCCGCGATGATGGGCCGGTGCGTTCTTTGACGACAATGGCTGGATACAACCGGCGGCAAAGCGGTATGGTTCGCAAATTGGAGACTGATGGCGAGGACAAATAAGGGCAGATTATCGGGCACTGTCACGGTCATTACCGGAGCTGCCGCCGGTATTGGACGCGCATCCAGCCTATTGTTCGCGCGCGAAGGTGCGGCGATCGCGGCAGTCGACTGCGATGCGGCCCGCAATGCGGAACTGGTGGATGAAATCCGCGGGAATGGCGGTTGCGCGGAGGCCCTGATGGCCGATGTGTCTTCCGCGCTGGCAGTCGAAGAGGTTGTGCGGCAAGCGACAGCCCGTTTCAAGAGAATCGACATCCTCTTCAACAATGCCGGCATTGTTTCAGGGGGGAAAGTGCATACGATGAAGGAGGAAGAATGGAAGCGCGCTTTTGCCATCAATGTCACGAGCGTGTTTCTGTTTTGCCGGGCCATCATTCCCCAGTTTCTGCAACAAGGTCGCGGAGTCATTCTGAACACGGCCTCTGCCACCGCGCTTCGTGTTGTACCCGACCGCGCTCTCTATACCGCCACGAAAGCGGCCGTTGTCTCTCTTACCAAATCCATGGCGCTCGATTACGCAAGTGAAAACATCCGGGTGAATTGTCTGTGTCCCGGAACCATCGATACTCCGTCCCTGCAAGCTCGCCTGGACACGAAGCGTAACGATGCTGCGCGGAACCAGTTCATTTCGAGGCAACCCTTGGGGCGGCTCGGGACGGCGGAGGAGGTTGCTCAGGCCGCGCTGTATCTTGTCTCGGAAGATGCAGGCTTCATCACTGGGACGGCGTTTCAAATCGATGGAGGAATGTCGCTCTGAGCGGATTTCGATTCAGAACACGAACGCTTTCGCGGACGCGCTCCGGTCAGTACGAACAGGTCCAATGGGTAACGGCGCTACCAGGCTGCCTCATAAATGCGCAGTGCGTCGGCAACCGTCAGGGGCTTCGGGTTGTTGACGAGGAGCCGAGTCTGCTTCATCGCGTCCTCTGCCAGCGTGGGCAACTGGGACCGTTCGACTCCCACATCGCGCAGCCGCTGCGCCACAGCCACCTCTTTTGTGAGGCTGACCAATTCAGAGATAAACGCGGAGGCCCGCTCATCCAAGGGGCGCTCGGCCAGGTGAGGGAACGCGGCTGTGGCAAGCTCCGCATAGGCGTCGCCGCAGGCCTCCAAGTTGAACCGGAGGACATGCGGCAGCACCAGCGCATTCGTGATTCCGTGGGGCAGATGATAATAACCGCCCAGCGGGTAAGCCAGCGCGTGAACCGCGGCTACCGGAGAGTTAGCGAACGCCTGCCCAGCCAGCATGGAGCCGAGAAGCATATGCCCGCGGGCCACCGGATCGCGGCCATTCTCGACAGCCGTTCGGATCGCGTCTGCCAGGAGCGACAATGCCCGGAGCGCCAGGATCTTTGAAAGAGGATTGTTGTTGGGATTGATCGACGTGTAGGCCTCAATCGCATGAACCATAGCGTCCACACCAGTCGCGGCGGTGACGGATGGCGGCAGGCTCAACGTCAGCTCGGGATCAAGCAACGCGAGATCGGGAAGCAGAACGGACGAGACGACGCCTTTCTTTTCCGCGGTCCCGGTGGTCACGACCGCGATGGGTGTCACTTCCGACCCGGTGCCGGACGTTGTCGGAACAAGCGCCAGCCGCAGCCGCTCTCCTTTCACGTTATTCACGCCATAGATATTTTGGATACGCTCATTCCCTTTTGCGAGGAGCGCGACAAGTTTGGCAACATCGAGAGAGGACCCACCGCCGACGCCGATGACCGCATTCACTCCCCTGGACCGCGCCAATTCAGCCGCTTCCAGCACGATGCGTTCCGGCGGGTCGGCCATAACTTTGTCATAAACGACGGGAGCGATCCCGGCGGCCTGGAGCGGGGCAAGCAACTTCCCCAGGAGGTTCGCCCCGACGATTCCTGGATCGGTCACGACAAAAACCTTGCTCCCGGAATTCAGTTTGAACGCCGCGGTCAGGTCCGCAACCGCGCCAACGCCGAACAGTATCGAGGCGGCCGTGTTGAAGCTGAATTGGTCCATGCAATTCTTCCTCCGCGAATTCCGCGTCCGTCGTTATTTTCTATCGGGGAGCAGGTCCCATATGGCGGGGTCTTCATCGCCCAGCACCCAGGCGCAAAAGCCTTGAATCCCGCGGTCCTGCGCCAGCTTGTAACGGTCCTCAAAGGTGCGGCCGTCGGTGTAAAAAACCCACTCCCGCGTGTGATCGCGATAAATGTAAAACCAGGCATCGTGATCGTACGAATCCCATTGCGGGACACCTTGGTATTCGCGGGCCAAAAGCAAAGCGTCGGGAGTGGTGATCGTTTCCGCGGTGATGTTGGACTTGGGTGCCTTATCCTTCTGTATCGGAGGTCCTGCAAACCAATGGTAGCCGTAAAGAGGAATGCCGAGAGAGAGTTTGTTCTTCGGCACATACTTCAGCGCGTAGTCGAGATTTTCGACCGTCCATTCCCACCCGGCGACCGGGCCGGGCGGCGTCCACGGAGTGTGCTGGTCATAAGTCATCAGGCAAATGAGGTCCGCGGACTGGGCCAGTGCTTTCAGGTCATATGCGCCACGCCAGTCCTCGTAAATCCACTTGGCGAAATCGCTCTTGCCCGCGGACCCAGGCGCGTTGGGCACAGTCGCAACGGTCAGTTGCAGCCCATCCGCATGCAAAGCATCCGCTGTATCTTTCACCGTGGCGGACAGAGCGTCCCGATCGGTCCAGGAGATATCTTCAAAATCGATTTGGATACCGACATATCCATATTTTTTCGACTCGCGAAGCAGGGCGGCAATCATCGCCTTGCGGGCGTTCCCGTTGTTGACAACAGAATGCAAGGCATCCTTTCCAGAGTTGGCAATGATTGGCATCACGGGCAAATGCTGCTTCCGTGCGACCTCCAGCACCAGGGGATTCGGACCGCCGGAGACCAGGCCGTTGCCATCCACGAGATACCAGGCCGGCACCAGGATGCCAATCTTGCTGGAGTGCGCAAGGAAAGATCGCACAGAGGCCGGGCTGTCTGTCATATAGAAGAGCGCAACCGGACGAGGTTCCGTTCGCGCGGAAACGGCGGACCCCAGGATAAGAAGCAAGCAGAGTATATGTCTCACAACACCTACCTGGTTGAATTTTTCTGGGCTCACAAACGCCTGTCGAAAGCTGCCGGTTCCCGGCGTATTGCGAACCGCAGAATTTATTTTTGCGGCAGCTTCCGTCCGGAATCCTATCACTGTTTCGAGAGAAGAATGAAGGTTGGTTCCACCGGCACTCTGTTCGTCACGTCAATTCCGGAGAATCCTACGTTCATTCCGCAGGCAAACGGTAGGCCTCTCCTCGAAGATCGGTTCCACTGTATAGAATGCATCGCGCCCTTTCATTGCAATTTCATCGCGGGGTCTTCATACTCCCATCAGCGATGCTGCAAAGGAGTTGGGTCTGTTGCATAGAACGGGTGAATCTGCGGAGCAATATCTCCAGGCTGTGCGTAGCGTACTGGGGGAACTGGAGTTGCAGCAAGTCCTCTCAGCGGCGGCGCTGGTCGCGGCTTCATTGCGGAGTGGCGGCCTGATCCAGATGTTCGGTTCAGGGCACTCTTTACTGCTGGCGGTGGAAGTTTTTTTTCGCGCGGGCGGTCTGGTTGCCGTCAATCCCATTCTGGACCGGAGGCTTCAGTTTGAGGGTGGAGTGATCGAGAGCACTGAGTTTGAGCGTACCTCCGGCGCCGCGCGGGAGCTTGCCCGCGCTGCCGGATTTCGCGCCGGGGATGTGGGGATTGTCGCCTCCAATTCCGGGAGGAATGTTTTACCCGTTGAGATCGCCTTCCAGATGCGCGCCGCCGGAATGAAGGCCATTGCGTTAACGAATCTCAAGCAATCGAATGCGGGCAAGTCTCTCCACGTATCTGGGAAAAGGCTCTTCGAGGTTGTGGATGCAGTATTGGATAACCACTGTCCTGTTGGA
>JBOGLY010000257.1:0-5354 GCA_050746425.1 Acidobacteriaceae bacterium | reverse complement strand
AAAACCGCCGACACCCATGGGCGTAATTGCGGCCTCCGCTCCACCGGCAATCATTACGTCGGCATCGTCGCGTTCAATAATGCGATACGCGTCGCCGATCGAATGCGCGCTGGTGGTGCATGCGGTCGCCGTCGCTTCATTGGGCCCCTTGGCCCCATAACGAATGCTGACCTGCCCGGCGGCCAGATTGACGATTGCCGCAGGAATGAAAAATGGGGAGATTTTGCGTGGGCCGCCAGCCAGCATGGCGCTGTGTTCCCGCTCGATGATGTCGAATCCGCCGATGCCGGAGCCAATGTGGACGCCGACCCGCTCCGCGTTTTCCGGCGTGATCTTCAATCCCGACGATTCGATGGCTTCCTGAGCCGCCGCCAGCGCGAAGTGGATAAATCGGCCCATCTTGCGCGCTTCTTTTTTTTCGATGAAAAGGTGGGGGTCGAAATTCTTTACTTCCGCGGCAAAGGTGACGGAAAAGCCCGTAGTATCGAAGGCCGCGATCGGAGCCATGCCGCTTTGGCCCGCCAACAGATTGCTCCACACCTCAGTTGCGGTTTTGCCTACCCCGCAAATAAGGCCGATGCCTGTCACAACGACGCGCCGCTTCAAGACTGCATCCGAATTTCTGTTGCCGTTCCCTTGCAAGCAGCCCTCACGTGCATCCGTTTTTTACGCAGCGGATGCGAAATCATCTCCGCCGATCTTAGACCTGCAGACCTACCGCGAAACCGGAAATTCTAGTGACGTCATGCGCTAAACGAGGCCTTGTCGTCCTGAATGCAATGAAGTGGAGCGAGGAACCCCTGCGGTTGGCCGCCAGCCGCGAGGTCCCGGGCGTTTCTCAGGAATGACAAATCTATTCGTCGCGAAAAAGACATCCACAGAGCCAACAAGCTGCCTAACTGGCGGCCTTGCTATTTTTCTTGATGTAATCGACAGCATCCTGCACCGTCTTGATCTTTTCGGCTTCTTCGTCCGGAATCTCCAGGTCGAATGCCTCTTCGAACTGCATCACCAGTTCGACCACGTCGAGCGAGTCCGCGCCCAGATCTTCCTGGAACGATGCCGTGGGAGTGACTTCCGCCTCATCGACCTGCAACTGCTCCACAATAATTTGTTTCACTTTTTCTTCAACGGCCATGTCTATCTCCTGAACTTGTGTTTGAGACCTCAAAACTTCTTCATTGCTATCGTCGGATCGGCGGCGCAGGCTCCTGGTGAAGAGGCAGCGTTCACAATCGTGCTTCGAGCACCTCATTCAGAGTACAGCCAAACCCAATCGCAGGCACACTGTTCCCTTATAAGCGTTATGCTCGAAATTCGAGTGTACTGAGGGGCTGTGCCAGTGTAAAGTGGCGAAGACATTTTCTCCGCGAAGGCTGCCAGCTTGGAACCGGCCTCCCCGCTCCAACCGTCCGGCAAGGTTACAGTAAAGCAGAGGCAAATTTCCATGAATATTGTTGCGGTGGTGGAGATCGTCGGGCTGGCTCTTGCCGCCCTGCTCGCAGGCTGGTGGCTCGGGAACCGGTCGGCACAGTCCGCGATCAAACGCCTGCGCGCGGAGCGGGATGGGCTGGCCTTGGAAAATGTTCGCGCGGATGAGCGTTTGAAGGGTGCCCAGCAATCGCTAGCCGACTTGACCCAAGTCAGGGGAGAGATGGAAAACGCATTCAAGGCCCTCGCCGCAGATGCTCTGAAGAACGCCAATGAGCAGTTCCTTGGTCAGGCGAACGTTCAGTTCGACGCCAAACATCAGGCGATCAACACCTTGTTGCAGCCCGTAAAAGAGACGCTGGGCAAAATGGAGACGCAAACTCAGCAGATGGAGACCGAGCGCGCGAAGGCCTACACGGAAGTCCTGACGGAAATCAAAAATATCCAGCGGACACATGAATCGCTGCGCCTGGAAACTACGCAACTGGTGCAGGCATTGCGAGCG
This sequence comes from Acidobacteriaceae bacterium, assembly GCA_050746425.1. Lineage (GTDB taxonomy): Bacteria > Acidobacteriota > Terriglobia > Terriglobales > Acidobacteriaceae > JAKAAZ01. The sequence goes on along the minus strand of JBOGLY010000257.1, from coordinate 3,418 downwards.
CCCAAGGCCCGCGGCAACTGGGGCGAGTTGCAACTGAAGCGCTGCATCGAATTTGCCGGCATGGTGGAACGCTGTTCGTTTGAAGTGGAAAAACACATGAAGGGCAACGATGTGGATGCAGCACAGCGGCCAGATGTTGTGGTGCAACTGCCCAACGGACGCGTCATAATCATCGATGCCAAGACGCCGCTAGATGCCTATCTCTCCGCGATGAGCGCGCCGGACGAAGTTCAGCGCACGATTTATTTGAAAGCCCATGCCGCGCAGGTGCGGACGCATTTGACGCAACTCGGCGGCAAGCAATATTGGCAGCGGTTGCAGAGTTCGCCGGATTTTGTGGTTTGCTTTTTGCCCAGCGAAGTCCTGTTCAGCGCGGCCCTGGAACAGGACCCCAGCCTGATTGAAGTGGGCACTCAGTTGAACGTGATTCTGGCCACCCCGACCACCTTGATCGCGCTGTTAAAGGCCGTCGCTTACGGTTGGCAGCAGATGGAGATTACGCGCAACGCCATCGCCATTTGCAAAACAGGGGAAGATCTCTATAAGAAACTGGCGGGCACTCAGGGCTATTTCACTCGGCTCGGCAACGCGCTCACTAGCTCCGTAAAGCAGTTCAACGACCTGGTCGGCGCGGTCGAAGGGCGCGGAAGCGTGTTTTCGATGGCCTCGAAACTGCATCAATTGAAGATCGGTCAGGATGAAATTCCAGAGCTGCTGCCGATCGAGAGCGCAACGCGCGCCTTGCAGTCGGAACACTGGGACGAACCCTTGGCACTGGCCGCCGCGGAAGAACGGTCGGAGGTTGACGCCGAACCATGAAGAGACGGGAACTTCATCGTATCGGACGCGTCGGTTGGCTACGAGCGGCAGTGCTTGGCGCGAACGACGGTATCCTCTCGACGGCAAGTCTCGTGCTCGGTGTCGCAACCGCGCGCGCTTCGCACAGCAATGTGGTCGTCGCGGGCGCCGCGGGCCTGGTCGCCGGAGCAATGTCGATGGCGGCGGGAGAATACGTCTCCGTCCACTCGCAGGCGGATACCGAGGGCGCTGAGCTGGACCTTGAGCGTCACGAGTTGAAGACGGACAACAAAGGCGAACACAAGGAACTGGCTGCGATTTACGTTCAACGTGGCCTGGACGCCGCACTGGCGAAGCAAGTCGCGCAGCAGTTGATGGCGCACGACGCGCTGGAAGCACACGCCCGCGATGAGTTGGGCATCACCACAACCAACAAGCCGCGCCCCATTCAGGCGGCTTTTGCTTCGGCGGCAAGCTTTGCGGTGGGAGCGGCTTTGCCGTTGCTGGTTGCGGCGTTCACTCCGGGGACAATGCTGCTTTATCTGGTGGCCGGAACTTCGCTGGTGTTCCTCGCCGCGCTGGGAGCGCTGGCGGCCCGCGTCGGCGGAGCGAAAGTCTTGGCGGGAGCGCTTCGCGTCACATTCTGGGGAGCGTTGGCAATGGCCGTCACCGCCGGCGTGGGCGCATTGTTCGCAGCCGGATAAGGCAACCCCGGCCCGCGTTACACCGGCGGTGGCGCGAATCCAAATTCTTTGTCGATCGCGTCTGCGATTTCCAGAACGATTTCATCCTCGAATGGGCGCCCGGCAACTTGAACGCCGATCGGCAATCCTTCGGGAGACTGGCCCACCGGAACCACGGCTGCCGGCGCACCCAGCAAATTGAACCATTGCGTGTATCGCATGGCATCGAGATAATCGACCCGCCGGTCCTCGACGGTCCAGGAGCGCTCACCGTGCCGAAATGCGGGGATCGCGCAAACCGGGCAAATCAGCACTGGGAACTGCCGCATCTCCCGCAGCATTTCGCTTCGCACCAGGTCCAGGTCCGCCCATGCCCACAGCAATTCCTCTCCGCCGAGCGGCGGCTCTCGATGCGCAATGGACAGAAAATCGAGCAGCACGGGACTAAGCTGCTCCTGCCGGTCGCCAACAATCGATTCCACGAACATTGCCCCGCAGCGCACAAAAAATTTCCACCATAGTTTTCGCGCCGCTTCCAGCGTTGCGGGGCGAAATGGCGCGACAGAAAATCCCCGTTGTCGCAGAACGCGGACTGCGTCGTTCACCGCGCGACGTGTCTCCGCGGTGACGGGTACGATGCCGTCGTCTTCAAAATAGCCGATCGGGACCTGCTTCAGTTCGCTCCCGCCCACCCAACGCAGTGCCACCGTCGGGCTCGCTGGGTCGGAATCGTCCGGGCCGCAAAGCGCCTCAAACAAGAGCCGAACGTCTGCCATGGTGCGGGCCATTGGCCCGATTGCGCCGAGAACGGAAAACGGCCCCACGCAGGCAGGAACATGGCCAGTTGCGGAAACGCGTCCCGGCGTGGGCTTCAACGAGCAGATTCCAGTGGCGTGCGCCGGAGTGCGGACCGAACCGCCGCTATCGCTGCCAATGCCGCCGGCCGACATCCCAGCCGCAATCGCCGCGGACTCCCCGCCGCTCGACCCGCCCGAACTGTACTCTCCGTTCCACGGGTTTCTAGTCTGCCCGTGCAGCCGGTTGTCGGTTTCATAGGCCATCAAAAATTCCGGACAATTTGTCGTGCCCAGAATATTCGCGCCAGCCAGCCGCAACCGAGCCACTGCCAACGCGTCTTCCGCCGCCACCGTATCTTGCCGCAACAGGCTGCCCACTTCGCATCGCAGCCCGGCAGTTGCGATAGAAGACTTGATGGTCACCGGCAATCCGTAAAGCGGTCCGCGCGGACCGTTTGCGTTCATCAACCCGTGCGCCTGCGCCCGGATGCGCTCCACATCAGCTTCGGTGAAGTTGACGATTGCATTCAGCCGCGGATTCAGTCGCTCGATTTCCGCGATGTGTTCCTCGGCCAGCTCCAGAGGCGAGACTTCCTCTTCCCGCAGCAGCGCGAGCTGGTCAACCGCGGACATCAGCGTGAGCTGGCTCAATTTGTCTCCTGCCGCTCTGCGGCCACTGAAGCCGCATGAACAGCAGGCCCAGGAGTAATTGGCGTTGAGTGCGTGGGCACGTAATTGAAACGGTATTCCTGCGTGCTCTGCCCGGAATTGAACCGGTCGTTCCATTGCAGTCGATATCGCAGAGATGCAGGATCCATCGGATACGCTGCGGGACTGGCATACGGATAGGATTTCATCCCGTGAAATGGCATCTCGTTCACAGTGAATGGAGACGCTTCATAAAAATCCATGTCTTTTACATAGCCGTTGGCATAGAAAAAGTAATCGCGTTTCCAGTTCGCGGGCAGCGGCGGCAGCACGGATGCACTGAATTCCGCGTCGATATCTTCTCCACTGCCGAAGATGGCGTAGCGATTGTCGACTTGCTTCAGCAACGGCGTCACATTTCCGTAATGGGTATATTCTCCGCGCTCATGGGCAAATGGTCCGGTCTTGCTGATGCGATCGTAACGGTACGTC
>JBOGLY010000256.1:0-5381 GCA_050746425.1 Acidobacteriaceae bacterium | reverse complement strand
GTATCAGGGCACGACTTAAGTCGTGCCCTGATACAAGGCGAATTTCGGAAAAACACCCGAACCTCTGTTGGTTCGGTTTCGCTCTTTTGCTAATGGCTGTAGCCAGCGCGATGGGCCAGAGGAATTCGCCGCTCAACAAGCCATCTCCAAGCAATGGGCAGGCGATATTTTCGCGTGGTTACAACAGTTCAAGTCCGGCGGGAAACGCAGCGCCACATCAGCCGGAGCGCGCGCCGTTGGCGGCAGCAGCGCCGAAAAATGGGCTGATTACGAATACCGAGCGAACCGCGCTCACCTACAATTCCTACGATTTTGAGGTGCATCTGGAGCCGTCGAACCACTCGATCGCGGTCCAGGCGCGGCTGACGGCACAGAACAGCAGCGAAAAGCCCCTGGACCGGATCGCGCTGCAGGTTTCCTCCTCGCTGCATTGGTATTCGATTCAGGTGGACGGCAAGACGATGAAGTTCGAGACTGAGACCGTCGATAGCGACATCGATCACACTGGCAAGCTGACGGAAGCGGTGGTGAAGCTGGCAGCGCCAATTGCGCCTGGGGCCGCAGTACACATCCATGCGATTTACTCCGGCACGGTCGAACAGTCGGCGCAGCGATTGCGGCGTCTGGGCGCGCCGGCGAAGATCGCGAACTCCTCGGAATGGGATGAAATTGGACCGGGTTTCACCGCGCTTCGCGGGTTCGGCAATGCGATCTGGTTCCCGGTTTCGACGGCACCGGTCTTTCTTGGACAGGGGCCGGAAATGTTCGATTCTGTGGGCAAGTGGAAGCTGCGGGAATCCAATGCGCGGGTAGCGATGCGCGTCCTGGTGGAATATCTGGATGTCAAGCCGACCGTGGCGTTTCTGAACGGATATGTGGTGCAGCCAGATGGAGCGCGGCAGGCAAGCTCAGCCTCGGGAGTTACGTTGCAAGGGAAATCGGCAAGCGCTCAATCGGCAACCAGGCAACCAGGCGCATTTTCTGCGCCACCCGAGACCATGGCTGGAAATAAGGTGCTTCAGGTGGTCTCTTTCACCCTGCCAAGTTCGCGGCTTGGATTTTCTCCGCTCAGTTTATTTGTGATGTATGCGGGCCACGAGAATGTTCCGGGGTTAGACATCTACTCACGAGTTGAGAACGAGGCGGCAGCGTCAACTTATCAGAACGTCTTTCAACAGACGCGATCGCTTGTAGAACAATGGCTCGGCACCCATGCAAAGCGTCCGGTTGTACTGGTGGACCTGCCAACCAGCAACGATTTGCCGTTTGAAGAGCGGAACATACTCTTTCTTCCATTGAACAAAGATGCTGCCAGCGATGAAGTCGGACCCGTGATGGCGCACATGCTTGGCCATGCTTATTTTTTGTCGCCGCGAACCTGGCTCAACGAAGGCGTAGCGCAGTTCATGACCCTGTTATGGATCGAAAAGCGGACTGGCGTCACGACGGCAATTGGGGAGATGGATTCTCATCGGGCCGCGCTGGCGATCGCAGAAACCGCGGACCCGGGAGTGAATCCTGGCCAAAGCCTGATCGAAGCGTGGAGCGACATCTATTACCGCGACAAGGCGGTGGATGTGTTGTGGATGCTCCGCAATATTGTCGGGGATGAGGTGCTCGGAAAAGCGTTGCAGGCATACAATTTAGCGGACGATCATGAGTCTAGCTATCTGCAAATGCTGCTGCAAAAGATCTCCCACAAGGACCTGGAATGGTTCTTTGACGACTGGGTCTATCGCGACATGGGGTTGCCAGACCTGCACATCGTGAGCGCCTATTCGCGGCCGATTCTGAGCAAGGACAGCAATGGCAGAAATTATCTGGTTTCGGTAGAAGTGGAAAATAGCAGCTTTTGCGCCGCGGAAGTACCGGTGACCGTGTCGTCTGCGGTGAGCACACAGACGCGGGAGTTGCTGGTGCCGGCACACGCAAATGCGTCACTGCGGCTATTGCTGGACAGCAAACCCGCGCAAGTGGTCGTGAACGACGGCAGCGTTCCTGAAGTGGAAAGCAGCCGACATGTGGGAGCCGTGATCCCGGCCGAGTAGGTCGGAAAGAGAATTTGTGTGACCAATCCTCTGCACGGCCCCTTGCGCAAAGGGCGGAGGTCGAAGACCTTCCCCGTTGGGTGCTCTTTCGGAAATGCTCAGGCTACCGATGGTACTTCATCCCGACTGACTCCTCCGTACCCAAATTATTCGCGATGAGCCAGTGCTTTGTCAGACCGCTTCGGGGCCGCTCGGGGTGTTTAGATTGCGACGCTGCCATTCCTGTGCCAGACGTCGGGCGGCAACGGGAAGACCGAAGACCGCGCTGGTCAATAGTGTCGTAGCCAGAATGTCATTGCCATAGAACGGGAGCCCCACAACATAGCAGGTGGCAAGGCCGCCCGCGGTGTGCGGGTAAATTGGCGAACCAGCCCAGACTGCAAAATTGCTGACTACGAAAAAAGACGTTGAGGAAGCCAGTGCCGCACCAATCACGCGACCAGTATTCGTGCGCTTGCGGAGCATCGCATAGCCAATCCAACAGGCCCCGAGATACCAGGCCCAGGTGACCAGATAATCCTGCAGGTGGAAGGCGTAGTTGTAGGCGAAGACGGTCAGGTAGTAATCCACCGCGGCAAGCGCAAGGACGGGAAGAATGAACAGCCGCGGAGAGCGTCGCGCGCCAAAGACGAGAAGCGAAGCCCCTACCGCCGTAAAACCGAACCATGGATGCGGCAGGATGCGGGTAAGTGCCGCCGCCAAAACAAAGAAATAGCTGAACATTCGATCCTCTTTTATGACGGGAGTGCGGAAGCCTTTCGAGCTTCCGGCTGAAAGTTATTGTTGCGGGTATTGAGAGATGCGGTCAAGGCAATTTTGCCGTCATCAAAGCTACTTTTTATAGGGTAACAAATTTTCGGCGCGGGATTCTCAGGGCGATCTGGGAGGACTATTTCTGCACGCGACCGTTCATCTCCATCTGATCGACCTGGCCGTCTGGGGCAACCGTGACAATGCCGCCCAATGGATTGCCGCTGCGTCCATGCAGAAATAGAGCGTTGTAGGCGAAGCGTAGATCCTGAAACTGTACACGCGTATAGCGCGCGCCGTTTGGAAATGGGTTGACGGTGCCGATCTCCTCTACGTAAGGAAATTGCGACCAGTCGAGAAATACTCTCCCCAGCCAGGAGCGCTTCGCGGCGAGAATGGCGGGGGTCTGCGGCTGCTTGTAGTAGAGGTCGTCGGGAGCCTGGTTGGTGAATGTATCGGTCCGCGTGTTCAAGATTGCGGTCTGATAAAAATCTCTGGTTTCGACGACACCAAACCAACGGAAGACATCCGCTGGATAAGGGCTGACGGTCATCTTCAGAACCGGTTCATTCTGGTATGTCTGCTGGGCCAGCAGGTGGAGCGCCCGCTCGTGTTCCGCCCAGCGCCAGCACCCGAGGACAATGGCGAAGACGAGCGCAAAAATCGCCCAGCTGCGGCCGCGAAACATTTGACGCCGGACGCCGATCTCGCGATCGGCCAGGCCCAGAATCGCAGGCATAAGCAAGGCAATGAGGAGCGCTCCAAAGAGCGCAGGTTCAAAGATGAAGAAGATGTTGCCGGCATACCAATGCGAATTAAAGGGGAAGAATGGGCGAAGGCCATAGTTGTTGGTCCAGTCGAGCAACAGATGACTGAGGTCCGCAATCAATGCCAGGAACCATATCCAACCCCAGCGGACCGGCAGCGCGGTTTGCCCACGCTTCGTCTGGTGGTCACCGGCACTTGCAGAGACTTTGTGCAGGCGACGCAATTGCCAGCGATGCCAAAGCCAAACGACACCGGTGACGGCCAACGCCATGAAAGGCGCGCCCAGGAAAGTATGGGTGATGCCGCGATGATGCTGAAGCTCGGCCACTGGACCACGCAGTTCCCAAAGCATGTCGATGTCCGGCGCTTCGGCAGCCACGACCATGGCAAAGGTTGCGTAGGCGGTGATGCGATTAAATCCCGATCGCCCAAGGCATGCGCCCGTTAGAAGATGTGTGACCGGCTCCATTCAGTTTTTGAGCATACACGGCATCACGCTAAGGTCGCACCATAGCGGTTTGCGCATCTTTATAATTCCATTGATGACGAAGCATCCAGCAAGCGGCGAATTGGAAACTCATATGGATGGTTTGCGCGAGAAGTTGCGACATCATGAGCATCTGTATTACGTGCTCGATGCGCCGGAGGTTTCCGATGCACAGTATGACGCGTGGATGCGCGAGTTGCGTGGTCTGGAAGATGCGCATCCGGAGCTACGTACGCCGGATTCGCCGACCCAGAGAGTCGGGGGCAAGCCGAAGGAAGGTTTTGCCAAGGTGGCACATTCGCGGCCGATGCTTTCGCTCGACAATGCGTACGACGAAGGCGAGTTGCGCGAGTGGGACCGGCGCGTGCGTGAATTGGCGGGCGAAGAACACATTGCATATACCTGCGAATTGAAGCTCGATGGATTGTCTTTGGCATTGACCTACGAAGACGGGAAACTGGTGCGGGGCGTGACGCGGGGCGATGGCGCAATCGGTGAAGATGTGACGACGAACGTTCGCACGATCCGCTCTGTGCCGCTTGGTATTTCCGCGGTAAGGCTGCGCGAATCCGGTTTGCCGGAGAATTTTGAAGTTCGCGGCGAAGTGGTCCTTCCGCTGGCTGCGTTTCAAAAACTGAATGCGGAGCGTGAAGAACAAGGGCTTGCGCCGGCGGCGAATCCCCGCAATTTTGCGGCAGGGACGCTTCGCACGCTGGAGCCGAATATTGTGGCGCAGCGTCGGCTGGATTTCTATGCTTATTTCGCGTTGAACGAGCGCGGCTATGTGTTTTCTCATCAGAGCGAGTCGCTGGACGCGCTGACAACGGCTGGATTTCGCGTGAATCCGAAACGCGCGCTTGTCCATTCGATCGATGAAGCGTGGGAATTTATTGCGCAAGCCGATGCCATGCGAGACGAATTGCAATATGAAATTGATGGCGTGGTATTGAAGGTGGACAGCACCGAGTTGCAGGCACGATTGGGATTTACCGGGCGCGCTCCACGCTGGGCCATCGCCTACAAATTTGCCGCTCGCGCGGGAATTACCCGGGTGGAGAACATAGTGGTGCAGGTAGGGCGGACGGGCAAGCTGACTCCAGTGGCGGAGTTGACCCCGGTGGCAATTGGCGGCACCACCGTGAGCCGGGCGACCCTGCACAATGCGGATGAAATTCAGCGGCTGAATTTGAAAATCAACGATTTTGTGACGGTTGAGCGTGGCGGCGATGTCATCCCCAAAGTTGTCAGTGTGCTGATCGAAAAGCGCCCTGAAAACGCGCGCGATTTTTCATTTCCCACCCATTGCCCGGAGTGCGGCAGTGCCGTCG
>JBOGLY010000255.1:0-5388 GCA_050746425.1 Acidobacteriaceae bacterium | reverse complement strand
GGGTAGCGCATGAAGGCGCATCTGGCTTGTTCGGGAGCGAATCGTCGGCAGCAGGTCGGATGGATTTTCGGCCAGCAGCAGCAGATGCGCGTATTCCGGCGGTTCTTCCAGGACCTTCAGCAGGGAATTGGCGGCTTCGTTCATGAATTTTGCGGTTGGAAAGATGTAGATTTTCCCTTTGCCCTCCGCCGGCGCGCGCTGTGCGTTGTGGATCACGGAGCGGACCTGGCCGACCTTGACCAGCATCTGCGGTGGGTCGGGCGGGACCACTAGAACATCGGGGTGAGTCTGGATCAGGATGCGAGTGTCCTTGCGGTCGGCATCGCGCAGGTCTTCCCGCGCCTCCACTGCTTCGGCCGCGCGAGCATCGAGATCGAGCGCGGCGGCAATCCGGGCGCAGTTGTGGCAGACGTCGCAGGCATCCGGCTGTCCGTTGAAGCTCTGCGGATCGAGGCAGTTCAGTGTCTGCGCCAGCGCGATGGACAGCGAGTACTTACCCGCGCCGCGTGGCCCGGAGAGCAGGATGGCATGAGGCAACCGGCCCGATGCGGCACATTCCTGCAGTTGCCGCGCTGTCGCTTCATTTCCGAGAAACCCGCGGAAGTTCACATTTCGAGCCTAGCAGCAAAACCCGGACTCCTGCTCGATCAGTCAGGTTGCGGGTAGCCCCGCACAGGCGCGGGTAGACCCGGACTTCAGTTCGTGGAAACCGAGTTTGATTTGGGCGCGCCTTCAGGCGCTGAAGTAAGATGCCAACACCCCGATTCGAAGCGAGCGCGTTCACGACTTGCCGGAACAACTTCGAAGTTTTGAACCACGGCGCCTGAAGGCGTATTTGGGCGGTTTCTCGTCCCCGGACTGAAGTCCGGGGTCTACCTAAGTGCTTACAAGGCCTAGATAGGATTTGGGGCTAGAGTTTTATTCTAACAGAATTGGCGTTGCGTTCCTCGGCAACCATCCACATGGGAAATTTCGGCCGCAGCGTAATTTTTGGCTGAACGTCGACCGTCTGGCCCGGAACCATGCGAAAACTCCATCGCTGCGCCATCGTGGCCAGAATCAAAACGCCTTCCATCCACGCAAACGATTCGCCGATACATTGGCGAGGGCCGCCGCCAAACGGGAAATACGCGAACCTTGGACGCGCCGCCTTCCGCTCCGGCGTAAAGCGCTCCGGATCGAAGCGTAGCGGGTCGGGATAAAATTCCTCGCTGCGCTGCAAAACATACTGGCTGAAGAAGAAATACGTTCCCGCAGGCAGGCGATAGGGGCCAATTTCGACAACCCGCGTGGACTGCCTTCCCATGGCCCAGGCTGGCGGATAGAGCCGCATCGATTCCGCAAAGACCATCTCGGTATAACGCAGCCCTGGAAGGTCCTCAATGGTTGCGCGTCTGCCTTGCAGCACTTGATCGATTTCCTGGCCCATGCGCTCGGCCGCCGATGGATTTTCCGACAGCAGATACCACGTCCAGGTCAGCGCGTTGGCGACAGTCTCATAACCGGCAAGAAAAATCGTGATGATCTCATCGCGCAGTTGACGATCGCTCATCCCGGTTTGTGGCACCGATGATTTGCGATCGGCGTCAGCGCCGGCTTCTCCTTCGTCCCGTGCCGCCATCAACATGGACAGCAGATCGCCGCGGTCTTCATTGGCCGCTCTCCGCTCCGCGATCATGCGATAGACCTGCGCATCAAGCCGCGCCCGCGCTTTGCGAAAACGCAGCAGGCCGGGGATGGGCCAGCGCAGATAACTCTCCGCCCGTGGCAGCGCGATCAGGTAATTGTAGAGCCGCATGATCGCGTTGACCTCGTCGTTGATCTCCTGGATGGCAGCGGTCACATCGGTGGCGAATAGCGTGCGTGCGACAATCTCCAGCGTCAACCGCATCATCGCGGCGGACATGTCGAAGGTCTGCCCTTGTCGCCAGCTCGCGCTCATGGCGGCGGCGCGTTCCACCATCATTCCGCCGTAAGCCTGGATGCGCTGGCGATGAAACGCGGGTGCCGCGATACGGCGCTGCCGCATGTGAAACTCTCCCTCGCTGGTGATGAGGCCGTTGCCCAGCAGAATTTTCATGCGGTTCTGTGTGCGTTCTTTAATGAAGCAGGCGGCCTGCGTGACGAGAATTTCGCGGACCATGTCCGGGTGGTTGATGAAGACGATATTGCTGCCGCCCAGCTTGTAGTGCGAGATTGGGCCAAACGTTTTCGCCAGGTGTTGAAACAGCAGAATGGGATTTCCCGGACGAAAAAATCGCCGGAACAAATATAGCGGCAGGTTGCGCCGCAAGCCCGGCGGAAATTTGAATTCGTCCGCGGCGCGACGCGGGTCATTCTGCGTGGAAGATTGCTCTTGGAGCGGACCCATAAATGTATTGTCATCCCGACCAAAGGTCGTTGTTGCGACCGTAGTAAAAGGGCCCGCGTGCTTCCGACAAAACACAAGGTCCTTCGCTTAAGGACGACACAGCTATTTATCAGATCGCGCTGCCGGTGTGAGCGAAGCGCTCCAGGCGATGCTCGACAATTTGCGCGATATGCTTTTCAGTCGCCTCTATCGATGCATCTTCCGCGATTGTGACTACACGCAATGTCTCTCGCGCTGCAATCTCCACGTACTTCTGAAATACTCGCTCATAAAATGCGCGGTCCTCGGCCTCAAAACGATTTTCGTCCGTGCCCTGCGCCGTCTGCCGGTCATTGCGCCGGCGCGCGCGGGCCAGCGAAGCATCCAGGCCCGGCAGCAGCAAAATCGTCAGATCGGGCCAAAGATCTTCGCAGACCGCGCGATGCAAGGCCAGCACAGGTCCGCTGCCGAGGCTGCGACCGCCTCCCTGATAGGCTTCGGTTGAGTCGGTGAAGCGATCGCAGAGAACAATTTTTCCTTCGCCTAGCGCCGGCTGGATAATCTGATGAATGGACTGCGCGCGGTCGGCAAACATCAGCGCCATCTCCGCCAGCGGAGCTACATTCTGCGTCGAGGAATTCAGCAGAACAGCGCGAATCCGGTCGCCGAGTTCTGTGCCGCCGGGCTGGCGCGTGGTCACGACGGCTCTGCCCTGCGCCTGAAGCGTTCGGGCAAGCAATCGGAGCTGGGTGGACTTTCCTGAGCCATCCAGCCCTTCGAATGTGATAAAAAAACCGCGCGGCATGGCGGTAGGGTACCACCGCCGATGCGGTTGCGTTTATCGCTTCGATTTTCATGGTGCAATTTTGTGCGTGATGCGCTACGCTTTACGCATGATCGTGGATTTTCGCCATGCAGGCCTCGAGAGTTTTTTTCTGTCAGGCAGCAAGGCGGGAATTCAACCGAAACACGCGGACAAATTGTCCATACAGCTTTTTGCGCTTAATCGAGCGAAGTCGGCTGCCGATATGTTCGTTCCGGGGTGGGACCTGCATCCATTGCGCGGCGAGCGGAAGGGTACGTGGGCCATTCGTGTGAGTGAGAATTGGCGTCTGACGTTCGCGTTCGCTGGAGAAGACGCCATTCTTGTCGATTACTGCGATTATCATTGAGGAGGAAAATCATGTTGATGCACAACCCACCACATCCGGGAAAAGTATTGCGCGCATATCTCGGCGGCATGGAGGTTTCCGAAGCGGCGGCGCGCCTGCGGGTTTCTCGCACTACTTTGTCCCGCGTATTGAACGGCAAGTCGGGGATTTCGGCGGACATGAGTCTTCGGCTTTCCGAGGCGCTGGGCACCCATGCCGCATTCTGGTCCGGGCTTCAGCTCGATTACGATCTGTGGCAGGCCGCCCGCAAACGAAGGCCCAAGATTGCGCGGTTCGCGAGCGCTGCGTAATCGTTCGTTGTTCGCATGACCGTTTCAGGGGTGCTGCATGGGCTTGCAATTCACAACCTCCTATCTTCAGGATTCAATCGACCTGCTGCGTTACTACAAAAAGCTGGCCGATCGCGCGATCGCGCGAGTCACCGATGAGCAGCTTTATAAATTGTTGGACGAGGATGCAAATTCAATTGCTATCGTCATGAAGCACATGACCGGCAATATGAAATCGCGATGGACAGATTTTCTTTTGAGCGATGGCGAAAAGCCGTGGCGCAATCGCGACAGCGAATTCGAACAGCCTCCCGCAACAAGGAATGCGCTATTGCAGATGTGGGAACAGGGATGGGCTTGCGTGTTCGAAGCGCTCCAGCCTTTGACGGACGCGGATTTGGGCCGTACCGTCACAATTCGCGGCGAAGCGCATTCCGTGATGCAGGCCATCAACCGGCAGATCGCGCATTACTCCTATCATTGCGGCCAGATTGTTTTTCTGGCGAAGCATTTCCAGCACGCGCAATGGAAATCGCTCAGCGTACCCAAGGGCAAGTCCGCGGAATTCAATGCGAGAGTGGACTCCGGCCACGCAAGCCAGCGGTAGGCGGAGACCACGTTAAATTCACACACGGCGTCCACCCAGCAGCTTTCCTCTCACGCCGCCTGAGTGACGTTGATTTCGGAAGCTCCGGTATATTCGATTCCATTCAGCCGGGGAGAGATAAAAGGTATAAGCCGTCTTCAACCGCCTTGGTACTGCCATTCAAATGGACCCACTGCCCGCGCTTGCTCCCTCAAATCACGCGCAACAGCAGCAGAATAATCACAATCAGTAATATCAGGCTGATCCCTCCGCCGCCGTAATACCCATAGCCAGGTCCCAGCCGATAACCGCCAAATCCAAATATCAAAAGCAAAATAATTAAAACGATCAGCATACTTTCTTCTCCTCCGCGGGCGTTGCCTCCGCAATGTGTTAGCCGGTTGGATGCAAAGAAAACGATGCCGCGCGGGTTTTCAAAAATAATTTCCGAATCTCGCGCCCGCCGGTCCTTGAATAGGAGCTTTCACTTGCGGACAATCGTAAACTTAGGGTCCGACATCGTTCCCGTCAACCGGATCGGAAACGTCAAGCGTCCCTGTTTCTCCTTTGCCCCCTTGAACCAGCGCGCGAAGGTGCTGGTCAGAAATCCCTGCTTCTTCTCAATCGTCGCAGTCCCTCGATAGTCGATCTGCCCTCCCGTCAGCGACATGCTGCCCGTGCCGGCCACCACCACTCCATAGAAATCGATGGCGATGCGTTTGCTGTACATGCGGTGGTTCTTCAACTCCATATCGCCGCCAAAGGTCGAGAATGCCGCGGGTGGCAGACCGGACGCACTCGATGTGCGAAACCGCTCGATCTGCTTCATCCCCGGATTTTGATTCATCCCTGGCAGTTGCCCCTTCCCCACGGTAATGTCACCCGTCCCATACATTCCGGCCAGTGGAGTAGACGTATGCTCGATCGCGCCCGCGGCATTCAACTTCCCCTTCATCATCCCCGTGATCTTTGGCGGTCCGTTCTCAAATTCCGCCAGCAGATAGGGCATTC
>JBOGLY010000254.1:0-5395 GCA_050746425.1 Acidobacteriaceae bacterium | reverse complement strand
CTCCTGCTGGGTACGCGGTACGCCGGTCAGCCAATCTCCGCGATACCAGCCCTTCCACTTACCGTGTTCCGCCCTGGCTTCCGATATCCGCAACCGATCTAATGCCAGGATCGCCTGCCTTGCGTCGAGCCTGGCAGTCTCCATGTCGCCCTGGTTCAAGGCATTAATTGATTGGGACAGCAAGAGTAACATCTCGTTGCTATCTCGATTGATGGCAATCATGGTCAATATGCCAGATTGGTAGAATTGCCTCCGATCCATTGGCACAAGACGCTCCGCCGTTTTTGCCTGTTTCCATACCGCATCCCAACGACCCTTGGCTGCTCCACAGGAGGCGATCTCGATCTTTGCCTGCTTCTCCGCCCAGCCCGGGATGTATGGGACGCTCACGGTTGGCCTCGTCCAAAACGGCGCCGATCCGGGAAGCGTGTAAACCGGCCACTGAACCATCGTGTTGAGCATCATTGCGCGTGCGATGGTGTGATAGTAGTTGTCACCGTATGGTGTTGGCGTCGCAAACGGGCTTCCCGGAGCCTCGGGATTGCCGGAATAGAACTTGTAACGGGCGGCGACCGCCGACGGAACGATCGCCGGTGCCCTGAAGTAAGCTTTGTAGACGGCGGCGACCGCCGGGGCCGCTTTGGCTCCGAATTCCTCGCGGGACCAGGTTCGATAAAATTCATCGCTCGATCCTATAGCAGAACCCGTCCATCCAAAGTCCATGACTGCGCTTGCTCCCATCGTCACCGGGCGTAGGTCGCTGGTATTGACGAGAAGGTACGATGTGGCGCCTGCCTTCTGGTAGCGTCCAAGCGAAGAAAAGAGGCGGCTGACGGGAACTAATTCCGAAAGCTGGTTCGCTATCGTGTTGTACATCGCGACATGAATATATGCTCCCTGGCCGCGACGCACCCGGCCGTAGTCCTGCATGTCGCCATAGCCTGCGTCAGCCCATACTGGTATCACGTCAGGCGGAATCACAAGATCTCCCTGCCGCATGAGCTTGTCGCCTTCCATCCACAAGTTCGTAACGAAAACTGCGCGGGGGTATTTAGCGCGAACGATCCGCATCTGGTCTCGAATCGCTTTGTCGATCAGGCGTCCCAGAGCCTTCGGTTTTCCGCGAACCGTCGGGTCCATCGCGGAGTACGGCTGATCCGTCAGCCCCCGCAGACCGACAGCCCAAAGTATTCGATCACCGACGCTTTTGGGATAAGCCGCGACCGCGTTCCTCCATGCATTTTCCAGGTATTGGGGATCGGAAGTGAAGTTATAGGGGACACCGGCAGGCCAGCGCGAGAAATTGACACCGAGGGGCGTAGCGTGATGTAGGCCCAGACACAATCCTCGCTCGGCGACGATCCGGTCTTGTGAGTCGTCAGGGAATGGGAACGTGCCGGCGACAACCATGTTGCCCTTCAGCCGTAGGATCGTTTCGCAGATTTTATTCCAGACCGCCAGGGAGATTCCGGAGCGCTCGCCTGTCTTTCCAGGCGCCCAACCTGTCAACAGGTCCTCATCGTTGATAAAAAACCCTCGGTATCTAAAAACGGGAGGCGGGAAGTTGTCGTCCAGCTTATTTGGCAGCCGAATCGCAATACGGCGCATTGGCTCGTGGTCTGTCCAGTAATACATCGGATCGATGCCGAGATATTGCTGCGAGAACTGGTAGATGGAATAGATCGTCCCCAGCATGTCCGAGCCATCCAGTCGGACCACCTGGATTCGGCGGCCGCCGGACACGGTGCTGGTGCCGGATGTAATTGAGAACGACTCCGGCGCCGATGAATGGTCAGGCGGCGCGCCAGAAGCAGTCCGTCCGATCATGATTACCATGCCCCCTGCTTCATCTTCGTGTCTTATAATCCTGGGTCCTGCCCCGAATACTTTGGTTAGGTCCGATTCCAAATCTTCAGCGGCAAGCTTGACCGGGCCAGGCTGACCTGGACTTATCAGAATAGCGATATTTTTGTCCAACACCACACTGTTGCCTGGCGACGAAGCAGCACTCTTCGCCGCCAATTCACCGGGCACGCACAACAGCAAGCCGATGGCAATCGACGCGCCTAACGTGACCCTGTGTTTGCTGAGAGATGACAACGTGAGAGGCAGCCTCATCAAAATGCTCCCTACCTAAGTAAGACCGCTGCCGCGAGGTTGTAGAACCGCCAGGCATTCACCCCAAAAATCTTTTCCTCGGTGTTCGGATCCAGGTTTGGAGCGAGAATCTCATTGAGAACGGCAATTACCCGATCGTAGGTTCCGGCCTGAAGGCAGACTGGCCAATCGCTCCCAAACATCACACGATCGACTCCGAAGCAATTCCAGGCGTGCTCAACATAGGGTCGGAGATCGTCCACCGACCAGCCAACATGATCGGCTTCCGTGACAATCCCGGATAGCTTGCAGTAGACATTCTCGTGCTGGGCGATTTCGGCCAGCAGGCTCTTCCATGGTTCCAGGGTATGAGTCCGAATCGACGGTTTGGAGATGTGGTCCATCACAGCGCGCAGCCCTGGGACGAGATCGAGTGCACGGAGCACAAACGGCAGATGTCGCGAGTAGGTAACAAAGTCGAACGCGAAATCCGCCTCCGCAATCGTTCTAAGCGATTCGAGCACCTTGGGCCGCAGGATCCATTCATCGTCGGGAAGGTCCTGCAGCATGGGACGAATGCCGATAAATTTCGTGTGTTTCCGGTACTGGGCGAATTGCTTGGGGAATGTGGGGCTCTCCATGTCCAGCCATCCTACGACGCCCCCGATCGAAGAATTTTCGGCGGCAAGATCAAGCAGGAAATCGGTCTCATCGACGGTTTGCGCCGCTTGCACCAGGACGGTCTTCTCGATCCCGTGCCGCTCAAGGTGGGGGAGCAGATCGCATGGTAGATAATCGCGATAGAGGATTGCGTTCTGGGGACTCATCCAAAAGTAGTCCCCACGCTCCACTTTCCAGTAGTGTTGATGACTGTCAATTCGCATGTTCCACCCGAAATTTGTCTAATCGCTCCCAATCAAAAGGAACCCCCACCCAACCGCCTCGCTCGGCACAAAGCAACCGTAGATCAGCCGCAAAGGCTCTGCCAGAACGCCATCGAGCGAGGGGATATATTCGACGAACAAGCTGTTGTTTACCGATGCCGCAATCGGCAAATGTAGTTCCATCACGAAATGTGGACTCACTTGCATGTTATGGCACTCCGCCATATGCGCAATCTTAAGCCATTCTGTAATACCGCCGCAGCGGCAGACATCCGGCTGGAGGATTGAAGCCGCGCCGCAAGCGATGTAGTCCCGAAATTGGAAACGATTGTAGAAGATCGGGAATGATGAGCAGAGCGAAAGTAGCGTAAACCAGCCAGGTGTTTTCCCAGCGCCAGGCGCGGGAAAATTTCATCGGCAGCGGAAAGCTGGCCGTAAGGATTCCGCTCAACGCGACAATGCCAAGCCCTGACGCCGTCGACTCAGGCGCGCTCACGACTTCACCACCACGGCAAGTCGGCGCGGCGGTATCAGGATGCGAGCAGGCAGCGTCGCTTTGCGATTGGGCTGGAAGGGCGCGGCAATCGTGACATCGCCGCTGGTTCCGTCGAAGCTCACATCAATCGATTCCGGCTCATTGCCAAAATTTACGATGACGCAGGCTCTCCTGCCGGTATTGTCCGGCTCCATGGGCACAAACACGGAATGGCGGATATTTGCGCCGCCGCGCACCTCAGCCCCTATGGAGTCGTTGAAGCGGCCATAAAAGAGCAAGTCTGCATATTTCTTTCGGATTTTGATGAGTTCGCGCACATATCTAGCCAACGGGCGGGTGAGCGGCTCGTCGACCGAATCGTTGTAATGCCGGGGCGCGAGGTCCCAGACCAGCCCATAGCGCATCCCGTTATTCATCGGGTTGAAGTCGCCCGGAAGCTCTCCAAAAATCGTGCTCGTCCATTCGGGAAAGGTGTATCGGAGGACCGTCGAGTTCATGTCGATCTCGCCGATGCGCAGATAGGAGACATCGACATATGGGAATGCGCGGTCCAACCACGTCTCCGAAGCAATCGACAGGTTCGGATTGATGGCGCGTCCACGGCTGAGCACCTCTTTGTATGTCTCGAGTATGCCAGCAGGCAGAGAGCGGTCCGGAGAGGCGGGAAGCTTCGGATTGAAATCGAGCCAGAACAGCAAAGTCGCCTTGTCAAACTGAAAGCCTTCCGCTCCATCCCGCGCGAGTTGGAGGTATTGCTTCATCAGATATTCCCGGAACTCAGGGTGCGACGCGCTGACCAAAGTCATCTCCGATTCCGTAAGGTGGGCCCGCGCACTGATCGTTCCTTCTCCCCAGCCGAATAACTGCCAGTCCTGCGCCCAGAGGCCATCCACCGCATACTGTTTCAGGGAATCCCGAAATACTTCGGTGGCTGTGTCCGCGACCTGAATGTTGGCAAAAATGAGCGGGTGAACGCCCATCGCCCGGATGTCGGCAAGCGCCTTGCGAAACTCCGCAACCGTGCCTACACGCGGATCGGGCCGGTACTGCGGATATCCCCGATCGATTCCGCCGATGTCCCAGCCGAGGATTTCAAACGTTGTGATTCCATACTGCTTTGCATCCGCGGCGAGCTTCGGTAAATCGCTAAACCTGTAATGGACGACGTCTTCGCCATTGGAGATGATGATGGACTGCCAGGCATGTTCCTGCCGCAGCCAGCTCTTCGGCCGCCGAACCGGGAAGTGCTGGTCGAACCATGAGCGATAAATCCGGCTGGCGTCGTGCCAATCCCCTTTGTGCGCTTCGAAGGCAACGGTACCAGCCGTGAAAGTGCTGTTCTTCGCATACGGGAAGTTGACCCAACCGATGGTCAAGCCGACCGGCTCCCCTTGCGCCTCCTCGACGGTAGGCCAGTTGTCTCCAACGCTCGCGGTGTTATGAAACGGACGCAGCTCGATGTCCAGCAGGCAAAGGCGTGTCTCCGGATCATGGAGCGCATAGTAGTAGCCCGCATTCTCCTTTGCGTTGGAAACATCGATCCAGCCCATCGACATATATCCGGGATAGCTGAACGTTGCGGCGCCATAGCGGATCCCCAGGTTGCCTCCGCCATAGTACCCGCCGGCAAAACGCGAAAATAATTTGGGCGCCAGGTTCTCGTTGGGGCCGGGAACCATCGACTCCGTCTCGAGACGATTCCCAATCCCTTGCTGCCCGCCAATAATGCCGTACATCACCTCGGCAAGCTTCCTGTCAGTCGGGTTGTCCACTTCAATTGAAAACAGAATTTGGTTGCCGACTGCACAAATCCGATATCGAACTGTGAGTGGAACGGTTTCCGGGTCGTTCTCGCGGGAGCCACCCCTGGCGAGCGACCGATAGGTACAAAGCACTCCGTTGGGAATCTCGTCTATTT